>PHCD01000021.1 GCA_002842135.1 Betaproteobacteria bacterium HGW-Betaproteobacteria-8
AATGGCAGAAGCCGGCGTTATCAAGCTGGATGACATGAAGGAATCCAAGGTTGCGATGGTGTTCGGTCAGATGAACGAACCTCCTGGCAACCGTCTGCGCGTAGCGCTGTCCGGTCTGACCATGGCGGAAAAATTCCGTGATGAAGGCCGTGACGTGCTGTTCTTCGTGGACAACATTTATCGTTACACGCTGGCCGGTACCGAAGTATCCGCGCTGCTGGGCCGTATGCCTTCCGCCGTGGGTTACCAACCTACCCTGGCCGATGAAATGGGCCGCCTGCAAGAGCGTATTACCTCAACCAAGGTCGGTTCCATTACTTCGATTCAAGCTGTTTACGTTCCTGCGGATGACTTGACTGACCCATCCCCAGCAACGACCTTCCAGCATTTGGATTCCACTGTTGTGCTGTCACGTGACATCGCTTCTCTCGGTATTTACCCTGCGGTTGACCCGCTGGATTCCACCTCACGTCAGCTGGATCCATTGGTTGTTGGTGAAGAGCACTACGGTGTTGCCCGTAGCGTTCAACAAACGCTTCAGCGTTACAAGGAACTGCGCGACATTATCGCGATTCTGGGTATGGACGAATTGTCACCGGAAGACAAGCTGGCAGTGGGTCGTGCACGTAAGATTCAGCGTTTCCTGTCACAACCGTTCCACGTTGCTGAAGTATTTACCGGCGCACCTGGTAAGTACGTGCCATTGAAGGAAACCATCAAGGGCTTCAAGGCGATTGTTGCCGGTGAATATGATCACTTGCCAGAACAGGCGTTCTACATGGTAGGTGGTATTGAAGAGGCAGTGGAAAAAGCAAAAACGATGAACTAAAGGCGCATGCACTTCGTGTGCATCGCATTTAATTCATTTTAAAGCTAAAGAGAAAATACCATGGCAATGACAATACATGTGGACGTAGTAAGTGCTGAAGAATCCATCTTCTCCGGTGAGGCAGAGTTTGTGGCTGCACCGGCCAAGATGGGTGAAGTCGGTATTTACCCACGTCATACTCCGATGATCACACCGATCAAGGCGGGTGCTTTGCGTATCAAGCTGCCAAACGAAGGTGAAGAACAATTGATCTTTATTTCCGGCGGCGTGCTCGAAGTTCAGCCCGGTGTCATTACGGTGCTGGCAGATACCGCGATACGCGGTCATGATCTGGATGAGGCCAAAGCCAATGAAGCCAAGGCTGCGGCAGAGGAAGCGATGAAAAACGCGAAAAGCGATATCGACTTTGCCAAGGCAGAGAGCGAATTTGCAGCAATGGCAGCACAGATTGCAGCGATCCAGAAATTGCGCAAGATGAAGCAGCATTAAGTCCTGTAGTACGGACAAGCAACAGACAGCAAGGCAGCCGGTAGGCTGCCTTTTGTTTTATACTTCCGTCATATTTCATAGTGTCTCATTAAGAATTCAAAACTCATGAGCTCCTCCTTACTCAATATCGTCATACTCGCTGCCGGCAAAGGCACGCGCATGCGTTCCACCTTGCCCAAGGTGCTGCATAAGCTGGCTGGTAAACCTTTGTTGCAACACGTGATTCATGCCGCCAGACAATTGCAGCCGGGCAAGATCATCGTGGTCTATGGTTATGGCGGTGAGGCCGTACCGGATGCCTTCCGGCAGGAAGACATCATCTGGGTCGAGCAGAAGGAGCAACTGGGTACCGGACATGCTGTGCAGCAGGTATTGCCTTATCTGGATGCCGAAGCCAGCACATTGATATTGCTGGGTGATGTGCCTTTATTGAATGTCGAGACTTGTCAGCAGCTGCTGGCCAAGACCAGCCATCTGGGTCTGCTGACGGTCAGGAAAAGTGACCCGACTGGTTACGGCCGCATCGTGCGTGATGCGCACGGCAATATCAATGCCATCGTCGAGCATAAGGACGCGACAGTTGCACAGCAAAACATAGACGAAGTGAATACCGGCATCATGGCCGTTAGCAATGCCAATCTCGTTAACTGGCTGACGAATCTGAAAAACCATAATGCCCAGGGTGAATATTATCTCACTGACATTGTGGCGATGGCGGTCGCAGACGGCTTCGCGGTGAGCAGTGAAACGACCGTCGATGAATCTTCGGTGGAAGGCGTGAATTCCAAGCAGGATCTGGCCGGCCTGGAACGTGTTTATCAATTGCGCAGGGCTACAGCCCTGATGCAGGCAGGCGTAGCACTGAGCGATCCGTTCCGTATCGATGTGCGCGGTGAGTTGGAGGTCGGGCGCGATGTCGAGATCGATGTCGGCTGTATCTTTGAAGGCAAGGTTGCGCTGGCGGATGGTGTCCGGATCGGCGCCTATTGCGTAATCAAGGATACGGATATCGGCGCTGGCACGACGATTGCTCCATTTACCCATACCGATCAGGTCAGGATTGCAGAGCAATGCCGTATCGGGCCTTATGCTCGCTTGCGACCAGGCACGGAACTGGCTAATGAAACGCATATCGGTAATTTCGTTGAACTGAAAAATGCGCAGGTGGATGCCGGTAGCAAGATTAATCACCTGAGTTATGTCGGCGACACGTCGGTGGGCAAGCAAGTCAATATCGGTGCGGGTACGATTACCTGTAACTATGATGGCGCCAATAAATTCCGTACGGTCATCGAGGACAATGTTTTCATCGGTTCTGATACGCAACTGATTGCGCCGGTAACCGTGGGGGCGGGTTCGACCATAGGGGCGGGTTCGACCATAAGCAAAGATACACCGGCAGGAGAACTGACGCTGTCACGCAGTAAGCAGGTCACCGTAAACGGCTGGAAACGGCCAGTAAAAATCAAGAAATAAGCAGAGGCGCGTTTATGTGTGGAATTGTAGGGGCTGTTGGCTCCCGTGACATTGTTCCTGTATTGATAGAAGGTTTGAGCCGCCTCGAATATCGCGGCTATGATTCAGCTGGCGTGGCTGTGCTAGCTGCTGATGGCATCAGGCGTGTGCGTACGGTTGGCCGTGTGGCCACCATGCAGGAAAAAGCCAATGCGGAGCATCTGACCGGTTATGTCGGTATTGGCCATACCCGCTGGGCAACGCACGGTGGGGTGACTGAATCCAATGCCCATCCGCACGTATCCAGGGGTGAGCTTGCGGTGGTGCATAACGGCATCATTGAAAATCATGATGAACAGCGTGAGCGCCTGAAGGCCCTGGGTTATGTTTTTGAATCGCAGACCGATACCGAAGTCATTGCTCACCTGATTCATTATTATCTGTCACAGAACAATACCTTGCTCGCTGCGGTGCAGCAGGTGGTGTGTGAGCTGGTCGGCGCCTTTGCCATCAGTGTCGTGGCATTGAAGTCACCCGATATGATGGTCTGTGCGCGGCAAGGTTGCCCTTTGCTGATTGGCTTGGGCGAGGATGAGAATTTCATTGCTTCCGATGTTTCTGCCGTGCTGTCAGTTACGCGCAGGGTGATTTATCTGGAAGATGGTGATGTGGCAACGATTGAACGCCAAGGCGTTACCATTTACGGTGCCGATGGCAAAACTGTGGAACGCAAGGTGCATCTGAGTGATGTTTCACTGGCTTCCATGGAGCTGGGCCCTTATTCGCATTTCATGCAGAAGGAAATCCACGAGCAGCCACGCGCATTGACCGATACGATCGAGGCCTTGATCGATGATGCCAGTTTCAGCCCGGCCCTCTTCGGCAAGGATGCGGAAGACGTGTTCAAGCAGGTGGATAGCGTACTGATACTGGCGGCAGGCACCAGCTACTATGCAGGCCTCACCGCCAAGTACTGGCTGGAGAGCATGGCGCAATTGCCGACTTCAGTCGAAATCTCCAGTGAATACCGCTATCGCAGCTCGGTGCCGAATCCAAGACAGCTGATCGTGACCATCTCGCAATCCGGTGAGACGCTGGATACGATGGAAGCGCTGAAGCATGCCAAGTCCCTGGGTCAGGAACTGACACTGGCGATCTGCAATGTGCAGGAAAGCGCCATTCCGCGTGCATCCAGACTGATACTCTATACCCGTGCCGGCGCAGAGATCGGCGTTGCATCGACCAAGGCATTCACCACGCAACTGGTTGCCCTTTTCACGTTGGCTGTCACGCTGGCCAAACAGCGCAGGCTGCTAAGTAATGAGCAGGAAGCCGCCCACCTTGATGCGTTACGCCATTTGCCAGGCAGTGTGCAATATGCGCTCAACCTGGAGCCGCAAATCCGGGAATGGGCCAAGGCTTTCGCCAACAAACAACACGCACTGTTTCTGGGTCGTGGTGTGCACTATCCGATCGCTCTTGAAGGCGCATTGAAGCTTAAGGAGATCTCATATATTCATGCCGAGGCCTACCCTGCTGGCGAGCTCAAACATGGCCCATTGGCCCTGGTAGATAGGGAGATGCCGGTAGTCGTCATTGCACCGAACGATGTTCTGCTGGAAAAAGTGAAATCCAATATGCAGGAAGTCGCTGCCCGAGGTGGCGAGTTATTTGTATTTGCTGATGCGGACAGCCACTTTACCGAATCTGAAGGTGTTCATGTCATTCGTACCCCGCGCCATGTCGGTGTGCTGTCGCCGATACTGCACACGATTCCGGTGCAGTTGCTGGCGTATCATGCTGCTTTGCTAAAAGGTACGGACGTGGACAAACCGAGGAATCTGGCGAAGTCCGTGACTGTGGAATAAGTACCAGAAGGCAGATTACCGATGACAAGTCTTTCGAAAAAGACCGCGTTTTTGTTGATCAACCTCGCAGCTTAAAATGAACGTAAAACCGCGGGTTCAATGCATACCAAACTTGGCATTGCATTCATGAGCGGCGCGCTTGGTCGCTCCATATCTTGACAGCCAAGCAGCGGCGACCTCAGTCCAGCGGAATCACCGGTTTGTTACAGATGTGAATATCGATATTGTATTTGTCGGCGGCAGCCTGTACCAATTTTGATACATCCTCCCAATTCAGGCCACCAAAGCCGCAGCCGATCTTTGGCATATAGAGTGGTACCTTGAGAAAGCTGGCAAAATCAGCTGCGTGATTAACGACACGCTCAATCGCGTTGATATCCGCATAGACCTTGCCATCGACACCATAGTCCGTCTGGGTCAGGCCATTGAGTACATAGAGATCCCTGTCTTCAATTTGCACTTCAATAACACGACCCAAGATGTTGCGCCCCATTTTTTTTGCGATCTGGCAGTAGGAACGATATGGCGGATAAATCATGGGGAACGCAGATCGAAGAGCTAGTGACTGGCCGAAGCCCATTACCCCTTTGGTGTTGCAACCATGGAGAATCACACCCTGCTCAATTTTGGTGAGGTCCTGTTCGATTTCAATTAGTTTGCCCATGAGTTATCCTGCGTTGTTATTGAGGGATTAATTGGTGCCATTATGATACCAAGTTGCCACAAGATAAATGCAGCAATTTGCGTACCAAAACCAGCACTCATGCAGTAAGCTTCTTCTTTTTGTCAGCAAGTGGTTTCATCATGGCTCAATATGTAATGTCCATGCTCCGCGTGAGCAAAGTCGTGCCGCCCAAGCGGCAAATCATCAAGGATATTTCGCTGTCCTTCTTTCCCGGTGCCAAGATCGGCCTGCTCGGCCTCAATGGCGCCGGCAAGTCCACCGTGCTGCGCATCATGGCTGGCGTCGATAAGGAATACGAAGGCGATGTGCAGTGGCAGCCCGGCATTTCCATCGGTTATCTGCCGCAGGAGCCGCAGCTCGACCCGGACAAGACCGTGCGTGAGGAAGTTGAATCCGGTCTGGGTGCCGTGATGGAAGCGAAGCAGAAACTGGACGAAATTTACGCCGCCTATGCCGAACCGGACGCCGATTTCGACAAGTTGGCAGAAGAGCAGGCCAAATACGAGAACATCATTGCTGCCAGCGGCTCCGATGTTGAACACCAACTGGAAATCGCTGCCGACGCATTGCGTTTGCCGCCGTGGGAGGCGAAGATTGGCCCCTTGTCCGGTGGCGAGAAGCGTCGCGTGGCGCTGTGCAAGCTGCTGCTGTCCAGGCCGGACATGCTACTGCTGGACGAGCCGACCAACCATCTGGACGCCGAATCGGTCGAATGGCTGGAGCAGTTCCTCGTGCGCTTCCCCGGCACCGTGGTCGCCGTCACCCATGACCGCTATTTCCTCGACAATGCGGCGGAATGGATCCTGGAACTGGATCGCGGTCAAGGCATCCCCTGGAAAGGCAACTACTCCAGCTGGCTGGAACAGAAAGAGGCGCGGCTGGAGCAGGAAAACAAGCAGGTCGATGCCCACATGAAGGCCATGAAACAAGAGCTGGAATGGGTGCGGCAGAATCCCAAGGCACGCCAGGCCAAATCCAAGGCGCGATTGAGCCGCTATGAGGAAATGAGCTCGGTCGAATACCAGAAGCGCAATGAAACGCAGGAAATCTTCATTCCGCCCGGTGAACGGTTGGGCGATCAGGTTATTGAGTTCAGCAATGTCAGTAAATCCTTCGGCGACCGCCTGCTGATCGATAATCTCAGCTTCAGCGTGCCGCCCGGCGCCATCGTCGGCATCATCGGTCCTAATGGGGCTGGTAAATCCACCTTGTTCCGTATGATCCAAGGCAAGGAACAGCCGGATAGCGGTGAGATTCTGATCGGCCAGACCGTGAAGATCTCCTCGGTCGACCAGAGCCGTGAAGGCCTGGAAAACGACAAGACCGTGTTCGAGGCTGTATCCGGCGGCGCTGATATTCTGACGGTCGGCCGTTTCGAGATGTCCTCGCGCGCCTATCTGGGGCGCTTCAACTTCAAGGGTGCGGACCAGGGCAAGAATGTCGGTAGCTTGTCCGGTGGCGAACGCGGCCGCTTGCATCTGGCCAAGACGTTGATCCAGGGGGGCAACGTGCTGTTGCTGGATGAACCGTCCAATGATCTCGATGTGGAAACCCTGCGTGCGCTGGAAGATGCACTGCTGGAATTCGCCGGTTGCGTGCTGGTCATCTCGCATGATCGCTGGTTCCTCGACCGCATCGCCACACATATTCTGGCGGCCGAGGGCGATTCGCAATGGACTTTCTTCAACGGCAATTATCAGGAATACGAGGCCGACAAGAAGAAGCGACTGGGTGAGGATGGTGCAAAACCGAAACGTATCCGCTATAAACCTATTAGTAGCTAGCAGCATTGGCTGCGGATTTTTGGTTTGTTTAAAAATAGAAAAGGGAGCCTCGGCTCCCTTTTCTGTTGCAACGGATAGTTAAATTAGAAACCGTTGGGGAAATCGTAACTGTAATGCTTGCGCAGTGGCTTGACTACTTCCCATTGGCTGTCCAGGCCGGTGTGGAATGCGACCAGGTCGCCTGCCACGATGCGTACTGGCTCACCACCCTTGGGGGTGACCAGAATTTCGCCTTCCAGTACGTAGGCACATTCGGTGGAGCCGAAATTGATCGGGAACTTGGACACTTCTTTTTCCCAGATAGCCCAACTTGATACGCCCAGTTCCTTCAGGCGGTCTTCACTAGGGTTTTTTTCGATAACAATCTTGGACATGAAAATCCTTTCAGGGTATGACTGAAGCTCAGCATACGGGTTGTGTGATTACAGAATAGGGATTGCAAAACAGGCGAACAGAGAGACTTCTGACCTACTTTACGTAGGCCAAAGTATAAGGGTTTTTGCAATTGGAGGCCAGCCGAATCAGGCTTTGCCGTGATTTTTAGCCGAATTGATAATGTTTGCGCAGTGGCTTTTTCACTTCCCAGGTGCAGGATAAGCCGGGAGGAAAAGTTACCAGGTCGCCCGCGCCAAAACTGACTGCCGGGCCATCTTTCGGGGTCACTGTGACTTCGCCTTCCAGAATGTAAGCAATCTCCTGCTCACTGTAGGTCCAAGGGAAGGTGGATATTTCCTTGGACCAGGTGGGCCATGAAGAAACGCCGAGTGCCTTCAAGCGGTTATCATCGGGATTATGTTCAACCTTGATCTGAGACATGATGATCTCCTTGCGGTTGCTGGTTTATCAGCGTGCAGAACTAAATGCACTGACACCGGAAGTCCATTAATCAAAGTCTATGATAAAACTTTTAAGTGAGCTATTCCATGCCAGTTGAATTGAAGTTTATAAAATCAGGACTTTTCAGTAGAAGGTTTAAATCTCTAAGGTATAAACTAATTGTCACACCGCATTGACTAACTAGTGAGTTTAAAAAAGAGAAGAGATCAGGACAGCAGGTTTGAATAATATCAATAATCTATTTAATCAAGCTTCTATGACTTTCAGCGTCGATAGATTTCAACAGCTTAGAGCCAGAACTACCAGGCTTTCTGATCCGCTGAGCGAAGCGGATATGACTATACAGGGTGCAGAGTTTGCCAGCCCGGGTAAATGGCACCTGGCACATACTACCTGGTTTTTCGAAGAATTTTTTCTGGGTCGGTTTCAGGATTACCAGGTTCAGTCTGAGCATTTTCGATATTTATTCAATTCCTATTATGAGCGTGTCGGCGCAAGACATCAGCAAGGCTCGCGTGGTCTCATTTCACGCCCGGCGCTACGCGAAATCATGGATTACCGGCATCGAGTTGATGAAGCCGTACTTAAGCGGCTGGCAAGTGGAATTAGCGAAGCTGAGCTGGCGATTATCGAGTTGGGAATTCACCATGAACAGCAGCACCAGGAATTGTTCCTGACCGATATTTTATTCAATCTCTCCTGTAACCCCTTATATCCGGCCTATCGGGAATCCTCCAGGGCAATAAACACGGTGTCATCCATCGCTAACAGCAGGATGCTGGATTTCGAGGGGGGGTTACTGGAAATCGGCCATGGTGGTGACGGGTTTGGTTTTGATAATGAATTTCCGATGCACCTCTATTATTTAGTGCCTTACAAATTATCCAGCCGTTTGGTGACCAATCGTGACTGGATCGCCTTTATTGAGGATGACGGATACAACAATCCGCTGCTCTGGTTATCGGATGGCTGGAAGATGGCACGCACTGAGAACTGGAAAATGCCTATGTACTGGCATGAAAAAGACGGATACCAGATGTTTACTCTGGATGGATTGCAGCCTGTGGATTTGAATGCGCCTGTTACCCATATCAGTTACTTTGAAGCTGAGGCGTACGCCAGATGGGCAGGTAAGCGCTTGCCCACGGAAATGGAATGGGAAGTGGCGGCAAGGCAGCAAGTGATACAGGGTAATTTTGCAGAGCGTGAAACCTATCAACCTGTCGCCGCGCAAGAGGACACATCCAGTTCTTTGATTCAGATGTTTGGTGATGTCTGGGAGTGGACTTCCAGTCCTTATATTGCATATCCAGGTTTCCAGACAACAGCAGATGCGATTGGTGAGTACAACGGTAAATTCATGAATGGCCAATATGTATTGAGGGGTGGTTCCTGTGTGACGCCACAAACCCATATACGCACAACATATCGAAACTTTTTCTACCCACATCAACGCTGGCAATTTAATGGCTTGCGTTTGGCAGAAGATGGATAAACTGGAGCAGTGTCATGAAAGATAATCTGGAGATTGTCTTTGAGCAAGATATTCAAAACTGGAATCAGTTACTGGCAGATGTCATTGCCGGATTATCGAAAGCTAAAAAAACCTTACCATGTAAGTGGCTTTATGATGCTGCCGGTTCTGCACTTTTTGAAGAGATTACCAAACTGCCGGAGTATTACTTAACGCGTGTTGAGACACGCTTGCTTGAGTCTTTGAAAACTGAGTTAGCCGAGGCGCTTCCGGAGTTGTCGCTGATGATTGAGCCTGGTAGCGGTTCCAGCAACAAGACACGTATCTTGCTGGCTTCGCAAACCAGGCTGAGAGAGTATGTACCGATGGATATTTCGGCCGAGTTTTTGGTCGAGGTGGCAGCTCAGTTGCAGCAGCAATTCCGGCATCTGAAAGTGAGTCCGCTGGTCGGCGACTTTACTGATCGCATCGAACCGATTGCCAGCCATGATCATGCTGAGTGCCTGATTTTCTTTCCGGGCTCAACGATCGGCAATTTTGATCCAGTAGAGGCCCGGGATTTATTAAGGCGCATTCGCGGCATGATTGATAAGCCCGGCTATCTGCTGATAGGTGTCGATATGACGCAAGATGTTTCACAGTTGTTGGCTGCCTATAATGATGCAGCTGGTATTACTGCCATGTTCAATCTGAATTTGCTGGCGAGAATCAATCGTGAGTTGGGGGCGAATTTTGATCTGGATAAATTCAGCCATCGCGCAATATTCAATCCGGATGAGCACAGGATAGAGATGCACCTGGTGAGCAATGAGGCGCAGGAAGTTGAGATATCAGGCCTGGTTGTGAGTTTCGAGGCGGGCGAAACGATTCATACCGAGAACTGTTATAAGTATCCTGGACAGAAATTTGAGGCCCTTTTAAATGCCTCGGGCTGGCAGGTTCAACAGGTATGGAAAGACCAGGAAACATCGGGCTTTGGCCTTTATCTGCTGAAGTCCGATACCGCCTGATTTATATTAAGGGCGCCTTGAAAAACCGTCACGAGCGGACGGAGTGCAAGGATCCCCGCAGCGAATCCTCGAGACATATCAACTAGATAGGCGAGAGGTGAGCGAGGAAGCGACGCCGCAATCCGTTCGCGCAGCAGGTTTTTTTTGAGGTGCCCTTAACGGCTAACCTCTACACCCTTCCAGAAAGCGACATACCCTTTGATTTTGTTGGCGGCCTCTTTCGGGTCGGCATAATACCAAGCGGCGCTCTCGTTTACTTTTCCATTCACCACCACATCGAAATAGGATGCTGTACCTTTCCATGGACAGACAGTTGTGTGACTGCTGGGCTTGAAAAACTCGTCTTTCAAGCTGCTGCGAGGAAAGTAGATATTGCCATCCACGGTTTCAAACTGATCTGTTTCAGCAATGACTTGGCCGTTCCATTTTGCGCTGGGCATATTAATCCTCAAGTTTGGTTAAAGCTTGTTGCAGGTCGGCGATCAGGTCGCCGGTGTCTTCCAAGCCGATGTATAAACGTACTAATCCACCTTTATAAGGCCAGGATTTGCGGATTTTGTTCATTTCATACGGTAATGCAAGACTGACACTGCCACCCCAACTGAAACCGATGCGAAACAGTTGCAGTTGATCGATGAAACGATCGATAACTGTCTGTGTGACCTGCGGCAGAAAGACGATGGAAAACAGGCTGGCTGCGCCGGAAAAGTCACGCTGCCAGATGGAATGGCCGGGAGCGCCATCCAAGGCAGGATGCAGTACTTCTGCAATCGCTGGCTGTTGCTTCAGCCAGCTGGCAATCTTGCGTGCAGAAATGTCCTGCGCCTCGTAGCGCAATTTGTAATGCGGCAAGCTGCGTAGCACGATGTTGCAGTCTTCCGGGCTGACACCGGCACCGGATTGCATATGTGTGAGTGATAGTTGCTGATGCAGTTTTTTGTCGCGCGTGACGATGCTGCCCATCAGGACGTCACTGCCGCCGGACTGGTATTTGGTTAGTGCCTGGATGGATATATCCGCCCCCAGTTCCAGTGGCCGCATGGCGATACTGGCGGCCCAAGTGGCATCGACGGCTACCAGCGCGCCATGTGCTTTGGCAAGGCGGCTCAGCGCAGGGAGGTCGGCCACTTCCATGGAAATCGAACCTGGCGTTTCTACCCAGAGCAGACGCGTGGTTGGCGTGAACTGCACGCTGGTAATATCGAGCGGGTCGTAGAAATCCAGCCCGACACCGTATTGCGATTGCAGAAATCGGGCGAATTCGATGGCGGGTTCATAGGAATTTTCCGGCAATAGCACGTGCTCGCCTGATTTCAGCAGGCTTAGCATGGTGAGGCTGATGGCGGCGAGCCCTGAGGGCAGCAGCAGGCAATGCTCCCCTCCTTCCAGCATGGCGATCTTGCGCGCCAGGCGGCTGGTAGTCGGGGTGCCGCTGAGGCCGTAGGCGTATTGGGATTCATCGCGCCAGTCGCGCCGGCGCAGCGCGGCGACATTGGGAAAAACGACGGTGGAGGCGCGTTCGACAGCGCTGCTCAGGCTGCGAAAGTTGCCGTTAGCTTCATAGTCCGGCTGTAGCAGGCTGGTTTGCTGGGTTTGTTTTTTGTTTATCATGATTCAGAGCCAATCCCAATCGAGATGTGCCTTTTTTGGTGCATTCTTCATGGCCCAATCCCACATGAACGGTGGGATGAAGCGCATGAGTCTGGCGAGCCAACCCATCTGCCAGGGCACTACGATAAAGCGTCGTTTGGCCGCGATAGCCTTTGCCATTTTGGTTGCCGCCACATCGGCATCCATCAGGAATGGCATGGAGTAGGCATTGACGTTGGTCATCGGGGTTTTGATGTAACCGGGTGCGATGGTGGTGACATGAATGCCATGTTGCTGCATCTCTACCCGCAGGCTTTCCAGATAGCTGATGGCAGCAGCCTTGGAGGCGCTGTAGGCACCTGCACCGGGCAGGCCGCGTATGCCGGCAATGCTGGCGATGCCAACCAGGGTGCCATTGCCACGCGCCTTCATGCCGGCAATAAACGGCCGGAAGGTATGCAGCAGCCCCAGCACGTTGATATCAAAAATCGCCTTGAAAGCAGCCGCATCTTCTTTTTGCTCGGTCAGGGTGCCGCGGCTGACCCCGGCATTGGCAATGACGATGTCGGGAACGCCAAATTTCTGTATGAAGTCTTCTGCCGCTTGTGTCAGTGCATTAGCGTCGCGTACATCAGCGGTATAGATGGAGACGGGGGTGTTGAGTCTGGAAGAGAGTTCCTGCAGCAGTTCGCCGCGGCGTGCTACCAGTCCGAGGGTGGCGCCCTGTGCGGCATAGTGTCTGGCGAAAGCCTCGCCTATGCCGCTGGAGGCACCGGTGATGAACACTTTCATGGCTCAACACCGGTTTTGGGTTTGTTAACCGTAAGGTTTTTATCGCTCATGGCTTGAGCAATCCGTTCGGTTTCTTTGCCTGTGCCTTTGTTTATTATTTCTCAGTGCGGGCTTTGGCGATCAGGTAATCAGCCACTTTCAACACTTGAATGTTGCCGCCGGCCATGCTGCTGGAGGTGATGTATTTGCCATCGATAATCAGTGAAGGCACACCGGTCGCACCAGAAGCACGGAAAATCTGCGCAGCACGGTTGAGTTTGGTATTGGTGCTGAAGGAGTTGAAAGCTTCCTGTACTTTCTTCTTGTCCAGGCCGCCCTCCTTGCTGATCCAGTTGATGGCTGCAGCTTCATCGGTCGGGTTCAGGGTTCTTTGCTTGTGGATGGCGGCAAACAGCTTGTTGTGCAGCTTGTCCAGCAAGCCCAGGGCTTCCATCGCGTAATAGGCTTTGGCCATGGGGGCCCAATCTGGACGAGGCAGGCCGGGAACGCGCTTGAAGACGACATCTGCAGGTAGCTTGTTGGCCCAGGCATGCAATTGTGGCTCCAGGCTGTTGCAGTGGCCGCAACCGTACCAGAATAGTTCGGTTACTTCGACCTTGGCAGCGTTTTCAGTTGGGATGTTCTGGGCAGTTGTGTTGTATTCCACACCGGCCATTGGGTCCGCCATCAGGCTGGTTGAAGCTAGCAACATCAGGGCGGCAAATAGCTTTTTCATTTTTATTTCCTTGTGATGATCTTGGTTGAATATGGACGTTAGATTGACTGTGTTCGGCAAACAAAGTTTTTAACGCAACAAAGATTGTTTCGGCTGACCTTGTTTGCTCTTGATTTTAATTGGGTACGTTGCTGTTTACCTTGATGAGATCGGCCGGAAAACCGTTCTCGGCCAATTGCGCACGTGATTTGTTGATGGCGTTGATATCGCTGAATGGTCCGACGCGCACGCGATGCCAAGTCCCTTTGTCCGGGATTTCAGCCGTCTGCACGATGGCCTCTACGCCCTGCAAGGCCAGTTTGGCCTTCATGTTGTCGGCTTCCTGCTCGGTCTGGAAAGCGCCAACCTGCAGGAAGTAAGTTTCTGTCACGGTGACGGATTGAGCCTCTTTCTGCTTGATTTCCTGCTCTGTGACCTGGGTTTCGCTGCCTGGCAGTATGGTATAGAAATCAAATCTTGGATTTTCAGCACTGTCGGTCGCCTCTTCTGGTACGGCGGCTGGAGCTTCGGCATTTTCTTCTGCTTCGATCACTGCAGCTGGCGTTACCTTGTCCTGAAACGGACTTTTGCCGCCAGTGATGAATATTGCCAGCACCACGGATATGCCGACGCCGAGCACCAGGCCAACCAGCAGTCCGGAAAAGAACGGGCTGCCCTTACTGGCTGGCTTTGCACGGGAGGTGGTATTTTTGTAATCGCGGCTCATTATGATGTTTTCCTGTTCTTTGGCATTTAGCTGTTTCTGTGTTGCTGCTTACATCTTTTCCGGCGCACTGACGCCAAGCAGCTGCAGGCCATTCCTCAATACCTGCTGGGTGGCGCTGACGAGCGACATGCGTGCCAGTTTCAGCGTTTCATCCTCCACCAGAAATTGTTCTGCATTGTAATAGCTATGCAGGTCGCTGGCTAAATCTTTCATGTAGTTGGCAATCATGTGCGGAGCCAGCTCATCGCCGGCGTTATGCACTACCTCAGGAAATTCGCTCAGGCGCTGCAATAATGCGGCCTCGTGTTCTGCCTGTAGCGGGTTGAGGTCGGCAGATTCAAGCGATTTCACATCACCGCCCCACTGGTTCAACACGCTACAGATGCGCGCATGGGCATATTGGATGTAATAGACCGGGTTGTCGTTGGTCTGCGCACGGGCGAGATCGATATCAAACACCAGCTGAGAATCGGCACGGCGCGCGGCCAAGAAGTAACGTGTGGCATCGCAGCCGACTTCCTCAATCAGGTCGCGCAGGGTGACGTAGCTGCCGGCACGTTTGGAAATCTTCACCTCTTCGCCGCCGCGCATGACGGTCACCATCTGGTGCAGCACATATTCTGGCCAGCCCTGCGGGATGCCGATGTTCATGGCTTGCAAGCCGGCGCGTACACGGGTGATGGTGCTGTGGTGATCGGCGCCCTGTTCGTTGATGACACGCGCAAAACCACGTTGCCACTTGCCGACGTGGTAGGCGACGTCCGGCACAAAATAGGTGTAACCACCCTCTTGCTTGCGCATGACGCGATCCTTGTCGTCGCCGAACTCGGTTGTGCGCAACCACAAGGCCTCGTCCTGTTCATAGGTATGGCCGCTTTCAATCAGGGCTTGTACCGTGCTTTCCACCTTGCCTTCGGTATACAGCGCTGATTCCAGCGAGAAGACGTCGAACTTGATCTGGAAGGCTTTCAGGTCCAGATCCTGCTCATGGCGCAAATAGGCCACGGAAAAATGGCGGATGGATTCTTCGTCATCCGGGTTGCCAGTCGCCGTGAATTTCATGTCATCGGCAATGACGGTTTCCTTTGCCAGGTAGGCATTGGCAATATCTACGATGTACTCGCCGCGGTAGCCGTTTTCCGGGAAGGCGGCATTTTCTGGCGAAATGCCCTTACAGCGGGCCTGTACTGATTTGGTCAGATTGTCGATCTGGGCACCGGCATCGTTGTAGTAAAACTCGCGGGTGACGTCCCACCCATTGGCGGCCATCAGGCGTGCTAGGCAATCGCCTACTGCGGCACCGCGGCCGTGACCCACGTGCAATGGGCCGGTCGGGTTGGCGGAAACAAATTCGATCTGCAGCTTGCGGCCGGCACCGGTCTGGTGATGCCCATAACGCTCACCCTGCTGCTGGATCTGGCGGATCACTGCCTGCTGTGCTTTCGGGCTCAGGTAAAAATTGATGAAACCGGCGCCGGCAATCTCGACTCTCGCGATAAACTCGGAGGCAGGCAGCGCCTTGATCAGGCTTTCGGCAATTGCCCTGGGGTTCTGGCGCAAGGGTTTTGCCAGCATCATGGCCAGATTGGTGGAGAAATCACCATGGTCGGCATTTTTCGGGCGCTCAAGCTGTATATTGAGCGGCAACGTGTCCGCCCCCAAACTTTCCATGTTCAGGCTTTTTGCGGCAATGCTGAGTAATTCGGTAAGATGTGCTTTCAAGGCAAAATCGACTATTCGTTCAAAAACGCTATTTTAACCTACTGAGTCCCCAAGCCATAACCGATTAATGTCCCAAGCCATACTCAAAATCGCACTCGATGTGCCGCTCAACCGCCTGTTCGATTATCTGGATGGCGGCTTTGATGTGGCCGTTGGCCAGCGCGTGCTGGTCAGCTTTGGCAGGCGCAAGCAAATCGGCTTGGTAGTGGCGCGGGCAGCCGAATCCGAGGTGCCGGCCGACAAGCTCAAACCCATTGAGCATGCCTATCTGGATGAGCCGGCGATTGATAAAGGCGTATTCCGGCTGCTCAAGTTCTGTGCGGATTATTACCATTACCCTTTCGGGCAGGCGTTACTTTCTGCCCTGCCCAGCCGTCTGCGGCAAACCGAGCCGGCTGTCAGCCGCAAACAATTCGCTTATGCATTGCTGCCGGCTGCCAGTATCGATGCCATCCCCAAGCGCAAGGTGGTGCAGCACAAGATTTTCGTTGCGCTGCAAACCCAAGACGAGTTGACTGAAGCGATGTTGGCCAGCATTTCGTCCGGCTGGCGCAAGGCGGTGCAGGAGATGCAGGCAGCCAATCTGCTGCAGGCGCGCGAGGTACTGGCCGGCCTGAAGATGGGCGCCGGGCAATTGCCATCGCCGCCGTTGAATGCTGACCAGGCACAGGCTGTAGCGGCTATCAGCAGCGTACCACGGCAATTCAAGGCCTGGCTGTTGTATGGCATTACCGGCAGCGGTAAAACCGAGGTTTACATCCGGCTTATCGACCAGTTTCTTAAGGACAATAGCGGGCAGGTACTGGTACTGGTGCCGGAAATCAACCTGACCCCGCAGCTCAAGGCGCGTTTTCGCAGCCGATTGCCGCACTTGCCGCTGGTGTCGTTGCACAGCAATCTGAATGAGGGCGAACGGCTGCAGAACTGGCGTCTGGCACAATCGGGTCAGGCGCGCATCATTATCGGCACGCGGCTTTCGGTCTTTACGCCGCTGGCTGGTCTTAAGTTGGTCATCGTCGATGAAGAGCACGATGCCTCCTACAAGCAGCAGGACAGTATGCGTTACCATGCGCGCGACGTGGCGCTGGTACGGGCGCAGCACAACGACATCCCGATAGTATTGGGTTCTGCCACCCCTGCGTTGGAGACTTGGTACAATGCTCAGAGCGGCAAGTATGAGATGTTAGTACTTACCAACCGTGCTGTGGCCCAAGCGGAGTTGCCGCAGATTCGCTGCATCGATACCACGCGCAATGTGCTGCAGGATGGGCTGTCGCAGATTCTGGTTGACGCCATGCGCGAACGCCTGACTCGCGGTGAGCAAAGCCTGTTGTTCATCAACCGGCGCGGTTATTCCCCCGTCCTGTTGTGCAGTGCCTGCCATTGGATTTCGCCCTGCATGCGTTGCAGTGCAAGGCTGGTGGTGCATCTGCGTCAGGGTCGTTTGCGCTGCCACCATTGCGGGCATGAGCAGAAAATCCCGCCCGCCTGCCCCAGTTGCGGCAATACCGATCTGCACCCGACCGGACATGGCACGCAAAGGCTGGAGCAGACCCTGGCGGCATTGATGCCGGAGTCGCGTATCCTGCGGGTGGATCGCGACAGTACCCAGCGCAAGCATGCACTCAACGAAATGCTGGATGCCGTACATGCCGGCGAAGTCGATATCCTGCTCGGTACGCAGATGCTGGCCAAAGGCCATGATTTTCCCAATCTCACGCTGGTCGGTGTCATCGATACCGACAGTGCCTTGTTCAGCCCGGATTTTCGCGCAGCAGAACGATTGTTTTCACAATTGATGCAGGTCGCAGGCCGTGCAGGCCGTGCCGATAAGGCCGGCGAGGTGCTGATTCAAACCGCCTTCCCTGATCATGTATTATTCAATGCACTGCGTGAGCACGACTACCCTGCTTTTGCCAACAGCCTGCTGCAGGAACGCGAGATTATGCAGTTCCCGCCCTACAGCTATGTTGCCTTGCTCAAAGCCGAGGCCAATGACTATGCGCTGGTGCAGCGTTTTCTCAGGTTTGCCGCCGATACTGCCCATACGCTGGATCAGAAAGTCACGGTTTATGACCCGGTGCGTCCGCAGATGGAACGCCTGAAAGGTATGGAACGTGGCCAGTTGCTGATGCATGCAGCCAGCCGCCAGCCTTTGCAAAGGCTGCTGCATCATCTGGTGGCTCAGCTAAGGGAGCATCCGCTCAATGCAAAGATACGCTGGGCGGTGGATGTGGATCCGCTTGAGTTTTAACCAGTCCCAGGCCGGCATGTGGCGGGCTTTTTGCGTTTTCATTTAATTATTTCTGGATTTTATCTTATTGATTATTAAATAGTTCGGTGATAGCTTATTCAGCTGGTAGTTCCCGTTTTCCATAAAACGGGTTGCTGTGGAGTTCTCTGTATTTAGTAATTAAGACGCTAATAAAAACCAAGAAATGGGCGGAATTAATGAAAACGAGAATCAGCGGCAAGCAGATATGCATGTCCGACCTCATGTTCTCGATTTCCGAGGCTATGGATATCGCACATCACAAGCTTGCCTTGCACCAGTTACGCACTGCCTATATCTGCTGGAAAATGGCGGAAGAGGCTGCGCTCGCTCCCCTTCAAATCGAAAAGCTTTTTCTGGCGGCTATGTTGCACGACATTGGCGCATTCACCGCGCTGGAGAAAATCAGCCATTACGAATTCGAGGCGGAAGATTGTGAACCGCATTGTCTGCGCGGTGAACTGATCTACAGCCAAGTGCCCTGGCTGGCCGCATCGGCAAGAATGGTGCGTTTGCACCATACTCCTTGGTGTTGTTGCAGCGAATCGATCGATGCGCCAGATGTGATGGAAGCGCAAATGTTGATGCTGGCGGAGATTCTGGAGCGTGAAATCGACCGGGACGTTTACATTCTTAATCAGTCTTCAGCGCTGCGGGAGACAATACACAGCAAGGCGGGCAAGATTATCCACATCAATGTGGTAGAGCTTTTCCTGCGCGTTTCGGAAAGCGAAGTGTTCTGGCTTGAACTGACGGCCCCACACCTGATGACCTTTCTCAAATACAAGGGCCCGGTTCAGCATATCTACGGTGATACGGCGGCGGCGCTCAAGATGGAAGAATTCTTTACCGCCATCATTGATTTCCGCTCGAAATATACGGCTTCACATACGGCAGGGGTCAGTTCCTGTACGACCTCGCTAGGAGCATTGCTCGGTTTGTCCGAATCTGAAAGAGTGGAACTTGACTTGGCGGCCACCCTGCATGACCTCGGTAAAATTGGTGTGCCCAATGAGATTCTAGAAAAACCGGGAAAACTGACCCAGCAGGAATTTGCCATGATCAAGATGCACAGTTATCTCACCTTCACATTGCTTGATTCGGTCAGGGGCCTGGAGGAAGTGGCGCGTATCGCTGGCAGTCACCATGAGAAGCTGGACGGTAGCGGTTACCCATTCCGTATCGAAAGCGATGAAATATCTACCAGCTCCAGAATCGTCGCCGTTTCAGATGTGTTTACGGCGCTGGCCGAAGACCGGCCGTACAGGGCCGGGTTGTCTCCCAGGGAAATCAAGCGGATCATGAAAGACATGGTGACAAAACAGCATCTGGACGGTCGCATTGTCGATACCCTGTTAAGCAATGTCGATGAAGTGGTGAGTGCGATGAAGGCCCGGCAGGAGCAGTGGACCGAGCGTTATTACAGTGTGTTGTCCATGACCAACGGTTCATTGAGTACTTTGCGGCATTAGTTATGGAGTAACTAATGAAACCAAGATGGACCCTGTTCTGGTTTGAGCACAATTGAAAGTGCCAGGCTGAACACCTGCCTCAGAGGGGTAAGGAAATGATGATGAAAAAAATCAGCACCAGCCGTAGTTTGATACTTGCCAGCTCGGTAGTTGGGTTACTTTGTTTCTGTGTCACAGCAGTCTCTGCGGATGAAGTGTCAAATGCCCGGTGGGTCGGTTTTTATGCCGGCGGCGAACTCGGCGCGGCTACCAGTGACCTGGACTGGAAGTACAAGAACGCCAATTGGTTCAACACGTTTGGCCCTGCCGTGCTAGGTACGGATTTTGACCATGATGCAAGCGGCGCTATCGGCGGTCTTTTTGCTGGCTACAATCATCAGGTCGATTCCTGGGTGTTTGGTTTTGAGGTCTCGGCAGCTGCAACTGACCTCAAGGAGCGGAAGGCAAGTCCGCTGTTTCCGACGGATGTCTATACTTCCGAGATCAATTGGCTAGCAAAGGTGACAGGGCGCGTAGGCTATGCTTGGGATCGCTGGCTTGTATTTGCCAAGGCTGGCTGGGCGGGAGCGGATGTTGAGCTGAAGCTGGACGACGATCAATCGCAGATCCATGCGAAATCCGATGGGTTCGAGGATGGATGGACCGCAGGCATTGGTGCCGAGTACAGGCTCTACGATAGAGTTTCACTAGGCATTGTGTACGACTTCGTTAATTTAGACATCGATAACAATAATGTGCGCTGTCCACGCTGCGGCACAGGGGTCGGGGCAGGCACACCGGTGGTGGATGCAGACATCGATGTGCAGTCAATCATGCTGCGGCTGAGTATCCAGTTTCCTGATTAGCAAAAACACCCAGCTCCGGTAGTGAGCTGGGTTTGCGCCATCAGGGCAGTAAATCAAAGATGGTATTGCACGCTATGTTTGCGCACGGCCTCAAGCATCGCCGCTGCATTGTCTGGATGCGTCCACTGCGTAATTCCATGCCCCAGATTGAATACATGGCCGTTGCCCTTGCCATAACTGGCGAGGATGGCGGCAACTTCTTTCTCGATCGCTTCTGGGGTCGAAAGCAGGATGGCAGGGTCGAGGTTGCCTTGCAAGGCGACTTTGTCACCCACGCGTTTTCTTGCTTCACCGATATCCACGGTCCAGTCCAATCCCAGCGCGTCCGCGCCGATCTCGGCTTGTGCTTCCAGCCATAAGCCGCCGCCCTTGGTGAAAACGATACGTGGCACGACACGGCCTTCGTTTTCGCGCGTCAGTCCGGCGACGATTTTTTCCATGTATTGCAGCGAGAATTCCCGGTAGGCGTTATGTGCCAGTGCGCCGCCCCAGGAGTCGAAAATCATGACCGCCTGCGCGCCGGCCGCGATCTGCGCGTTGAGGTAGGCAGTGACGGTTTGTGCCGTGATGTCGAGAATGCGGTGCAGCAAGTCTGGCCGGGTGTAGGCCATGCGCTTGATGGTGAGGAAGTCGGTGCCGCCCTTGCCTTCTACCATGTAGGTAGCGAGTGTCCATGGGCTGCCGGAGAAGCCGATCAGCGGCACGCGGCCATTGAGGGTTTTGCGGATCTGGCTGACGGCGTCGAATACATATTGCAGCTTGGCCATGTCCGGTATTGCGAGGTTCTGGATATCGGTTTCTTCACACAGCGCACGCTTGAACTTGGGGCCTTCGCCTTCGGCAAAATAGAGACCCAGACCCATGGCATCCGGCACCGTCAGGATGTCGGAAAACAGGATGGCGGCATCGATCAGTGGGTAGCGGTCCAGCGGCTGCAAGGTGACTTCGGTGGCGAAATCCGGGCTGGTGCACAGTTGCATGAAGCTGCCGGCGTTTTTGCGGCTCTCGCGATATTCCGGCAGGTAGCGCCCGGCCTGCCGCATCATCCAGACGGGTGTGTAATCGGTGGGCTGGCGCATCAGCGCGCGCAGAAAGGTGTCGTTCTTGAGTTGAGTCATTTATTTGCCGTCGGAAAATGCCGAAGAAAAAGCCATACCCGAATTATAAAGCCTGGGTCGCTGATGGATCCAAATTAATTCGGTGTATGGCTTTTTGTCGCTGGACGACAATATTGGAGCTTAGCGCGGCAGCGTTGATGATCCCATGAGGAATTCATCGACAGCGCGTGCGCACTGACGGCCTTCGCGGATGGCCCAGACCACCAGCGATTGGCCGCGGCGCATGTCACCGGCGGCAAACACCTTGGGGCTGCTGGTCTGATAGCAGCCTTCGCCGTCAGTTGTGGCTTTGGCGTTGCCGCGGTTGTCCTTTTCCACACCGAAGGCATCCAGCACTTTCTGTACCGGGCTGACGAAGCCCATGGCGAGCAGCACCAGATCAGCCGGGATGGTGAATTCGGAACCGGCGATTTCCTGCATCCTGCCGTCTTTC
>PHCD01000120.1 GCA_002842135.1 Betaproteobacteria bacterium HGW-Betaproteobacteria-8
CAGTTCCGGCTGTCATCCAGCATGCGGCCAGCATCAACTGCAGCATGCGCTTGAGCCATAGCATCATGGCATGCGTGTTCTGGTTCATGTCAGCACATCCGACCAGATATTCCGCGCCCAGTCATAGGCATAGCTGCCTTCCTGCACTGAAGGTGCATCTGACACCCCGCCACCGTCTGCCGGTAGCATGATTCTTTTCACCGGGTCATAGCGGTAGACATGAGCCACATGCATGGCCATATTGTCGCTGACAAAGCTGTAGCAGGTGTTGGCAAATACAGGCAGCGGATCCGGATCGATACCGCTGAATGCCGCGACGATGGCGCTGGCGCAGACACGCGCCTGCGAAGTCGCCATGTGGGCTGATTTTGGCAGTCCCGCGGAGACAGCATCGCCGACGATATGCACATCTGGCAGAACTGCCGATTCATACGTCCGGAAATCCACTTCACACCAGCGCTGGTCCACATTGGCCACACCCAGCATCTGGGCGACCTTGCCGGCCCGCTGCGGCGGAATGACATTAAGCACGTCAGCACGCACCTGCTCGAACTCAGTCGTCACCCGTTTTTCTGTCACATCCAGATCGACGATGCTGCTGTTCGGCCGATAATCGACCATGCCGGCATACATCTCCGACCAGACCTTGAGAAACAGGCCTTTCTTGGAAACAATATCCGGATTTGCATCAAGCACAATGATCTTGGCCGTCGGATTATGCTGCTTCAAATAGAAAGCGACCTGACAGACGCGCTCATATGGCCCGGGCGGGCAGCGATAAGGTGCTTTCGGAATGCTGATGGCAAAGACACCGCCCTCAGGCATCGCCGCCAGCTGGCGGTGCAGATTGACCGTCTGCGGCCCGGCTTTCCAGGCATGAGGGATCTGCAGCTGCGCTTCCTCGCTCTGCAGCATGGGCAGATCATCAAGAATGAAATCGATACCCGGCGCCAGCACTAGTTTGTCATAGTGCAACTCGCCGCGCGCCGTCCTGATCTTTTTACTGGTTGCATCGACCGCAACTACGGTGTCCTTTACCCAATGGATCCCATGATTGCGTTTCAATGATTCATAACTGAAACTCAGATCCTCGATCTGCTTGCTGCCGCCCAGCACCAGATTGCTCAAGGGGCAGGAAACAAAGTACGGATTGGGTTCGATCACGACCGTTTCGATGCCTGCATTGCTCCAGATACGCAGATACTTGGCGACCGCTGACCCGGCGTAGCCGCCGCCGATAACAACGACACGTGGTTGATTGCCGGAAGATTGCACCAGCGCTTGTGTGCAGCCGCCGATGGAAGCCAATGCCGATGCAGCGGCAGTCCATTTGATGAATTCGCGGCGATTGAGGGGCGTGCTGGTCATGGTTCAAGGCTTATCGGGAATGGCACGGGCTGGCACTTCCGCCGTATGACGCAACTGTCTGGAAAAATGATCAGCCAGTTCGACAATCTCTTGCTGCGTCAGTCCTTTGGCATGCCGGTGCATCACTGTTGACGGACGCTCGCCTGATTTGAATGCCTGCATCTGACTGATGAAATGCTCGGCATTGAGGCCTGCAAGCACCGGCGTACCGCCAACACTATTGCCATTGGTACCATGACAAGCCGCACAAGAAGAAGCCAGGACATGAGTATGTATACTCAGCCTGGCATAGGATTCATCAGCGCAGACACCGGTACTGAGCAACAGACTCAGCAGTCCTGCCAGACCGGTGTAATGCGTTTGGGTCATGAGTTACGCTTTAACAAAATTCCGTCATCAGAAGCATTGCTTGTCCAGGCAACCGTCGTCCCTGACGCCCAGATCCATCAACAACTTGACCATCTCGGTCTTGCCTTCATCCCGTATCGGACGCAGGATGGAGACATCGGCCCTCATCTTGAGGTTAACGTCGGCACCCTTGGCAGCCAGCAATTTGACCACTTCGGTGTGACCACCCAGTGCCGCCAGATGAAATGCTGTCAGGCGACTGATCTCATGCTGCCAGTTCATATCGACACCACGTTCAATCAACAGCTCCACCAGTTTGACATGCCCCTTTTCGGCCGCAATGTGCAGAGCCGTCCAACCGAAGAAAAAGTCTTTGGGTGAAGCAATGCCGTCATCCAGGTACTTCTTTACCAGCTTGATGTTGTTATCCCCGAGAGCCTTGGTGTACTCCATATGCTGATCATCGGTCATGGCAAAGCTGGCGGACATGGGAAGCATCAATGCAACAGCCAGTAAAAGGGTTTTGATCATATTCATGCAGCTTTCTCCTGATTCTTGTAATAAAAGTTTATTCAACAAATTTCCTGGCGTTTCGGAACATTTGTATCCACGGCCCATCTTCACCCCAGCCCTGCGGATGCCATGAATGCTGAACGGTCCGGAACACGCGTTCCGGATGTGGCATCATAATGGTAAATCGCCCGTCTGTCGTGGTCAGGCCAGTAATACCTTGTGGTGAACCGTTGGGGTTGTACGGATAAACTTCCGTCGCCTTGCCGGCATTATCCACATAGCGCATGCTGGCCAGTTTATCCCTGACCACAGCATGGACAGCATCCTTATCAGAAAATTCCGCATAACCTTCACCATGCGCGACAGCGATCGGCATCCGGCTACCTGCCATGCCCCTGAAGAACAGTGATGGAGACTCCATGACCTCCACCATCGCAAAGCGCGCTTCGAACTGCTCGGAGCGGTTGCGAACGAAATGCGGCCAGTGTTCTGCACCCGGAATGATGCTGTGCAGGTTGCTCATCATCTGGCAGCCGTTGCAGACGCCCAGTGCGAAAGAGTCTTGCCGATTGAAGAAGGCAGAGAATTCGTCGCGCGCCCGGGCATTGAACAGAATGGACTTGGCCCAGCCTTCGCCGGCACCGAGCACGTCACCGTAAGAGAAGCCGCCGCAGGCGACCAACCCATGAAAATCCTTCAGCGACACACGACCACTGATGATATCGCTCATGTGCACGTCATGCGATTCAAAACCGGCGCGATTGAAAGCGGCCGCCATCTCGACCTGGCCGTTGACACCCTGTTCGCGCAGGATGGCCATTTTCGGCTTGGCTGCCGTTGAAACATATGGCGCCTCGACATGATGCGCAAGATCGAAAGTCAGATGCGCATGCAGCCCCGGATCATTCACATCCAGAATGCGATCATATTCCTGCTGCGCACAAAGCGGATTGTCACGCAGCTTCTGCATCTGATAGGTGGTTTCCGACCACATGCGATGCAGGTCGGTACGCAGCTCGGCGAACTCGACCTCACCCAGGCGGCGGATGATGAAACCGTGATTATCGGTCACCACCTTACCGACCACATGCACGCAATCGCCGAGAACTTCCCGCAAAGCTTTGCGTATCACTTCTGCCTCTGCAACATCAACCTGGATCACCGCGCCCAGCTCTTCGTTGAACAGCACTTCCAGCGTATTACCCTGCAGACTACTGATATCGATATCCAGACCACAACGACCGGCAAACGCCATTTCGGCCAGCGTGACGAAGAGACCGCCATCGGAACGGTCATGATAGGCCAGCAGCTTGCCGTCAGCATTAAGGTTCTGAATTGCGGCGAAAAATGCCTTGAAACGTGCCGGATCGTCCAGATCAGGAG
>PHCD01000121.1 GCA_002842135.1 Betaproteobacteria bacterium HGW-Betaproteobacteria-8
CTCGGTATGCCCTGCACTGCTTTGCAACCCACGTCGAAACCGGGTCGGCCCCTGAAAGTTTCTCACGTTTGTAACGTAGCGAATCTATGACTGAGCCATGTTACATAAAGTTCAGTCATATTTGAAATTATACCCGATTAAGCTGCAACAGCCTTATTTGTTATGGGCGCGCATGATACGGCCGCGCTCACGCTCCCAATCGCGTTCCTTCTCCGCATCTCTTTTGTCGTACTGTTTCTTGCCCTTGGCCAGGCCGATCTGAATCTTGATGCGCCCACGCACATAATGCATATCCAGCGGCACCAGCGTATAGCCAGCACGCTCCACCTTGCCGATGAGCTTGGCGATTTCCTCGCTGTGCAGCAGCAGTTTGCGGGTGCGGATGGCATCCGGCCGGATATGGGTGGAAGCAGCACCGAGGGGCGTGATATGGCACCCGATCAGGTAGATCTCGCCACGCTGGATGATGACGTAAGCTTCCTTCAGGTTCACGCGATTATCGCGAATGGCTTTGACTTCCCACCCCTCAAGGACAATACCGGCTTCGTATTTCTCCTCGATAAAGTAGTCGTGAAAGGCTTTTTTGTTTTGGGCGATGCTCATGTCAGGACAGATAGACTAAAATTGGCATTTTACTCTAGTTAGTTTCCGAGATTGGTTGCGAATGGCGCAGGTTGAAAAAACAGTGCTCGTTGGTCACTCCGCTGCACGCATGTACGCATTGGTGGATGAGGTAGAACAATATCCTGAGTTTTTGCCCTGGTGCGGCGGCGTCGACCTGCTCAAGCGTGACGAAAAGCTGACCAGCGCAACTCTGCATATCGATTACCACGGTATCAAACAGAACTTCACGACCGAGAATGAAAAGGTTTATCCCAGCCTGATGGACATCAAGCTGGTACACGGTCCCTTCAGGCATCTGGAAGGCTTCTGGCGCTTTATCCCGCTGGCCGAGGATGCATGTAAAATCGAATTCCGGCTGAGCTATGAGTTTTCCAATACATTTCTGGAAAAGCTCATCTCACCGGTATTCAGCCACATTGCGAATACATTTGTTGATGCGTTTGTTGAGCGCGCAGATAAGGTTTATTAATGACTGAAAATACCAGCCACAAGGACATCATGGTGGAAGTGGCCTACGCCCTGCCAAAGCAGCAATTGATCGTACCGGTTAAAGTGGCAGAAGGTACGACTGCAGAAGCCGCGGTGCTCGCCTGTGGCATCATGGAAAAATTCCCGGAAATCGATCTTGATGCCAATAAACTCGGCATCTTCGGCAAATTGGTCAAGCCGGATACGGTGCTACGCCATCTGGACCGGGTGGAGATTTACCGGCCGCTGATTGCAGACCCGAAGGAAGTACGGCGACAACGCGCTGCCGAGGGCAAGGTCATGAAAAAGGGCGGCGGCTCTGCCGAAGGCGAAGCCTGACATCCCGGCGATTAACCGGGCAGCCTTTAGCTAATCACAAAACTCGGCGATATCTTTACGCGCCTGCTCTGCACCCTTGGCCAGGGCCGCATCATCCAGATATTCACGCTCACCCTGCTCGCTCATGCGGCTGATCCTGCCGCCTTGGGTGTAAGTCTGCAAATTAGCCCGGGCGGTTGAACAGTTCTGTGCACGAATCTTCTTGTTCTCTTCCTCAACCCGCTTTTTTTCCTGAACTTGCTCTGGCGTTTCTTTTGGTTCTGCTTGCGGAGCCTCAGGCTTGGCAGCAGGTTTCGCTTCTGCCGGCGCTGTATCGGCTACAGGTTTGGCGGGGGCCGACTTCTTGCCACTCAGGGACTCATACGGCACATTGCCCAGCGGGGGGGTATCCGAATAACGCGTGGTTCCGTCTTTATCTTTCCATTTATAGATTTGCGCACTTGCCACCTGTGGCAAGGCAACCAGCAAAGCCAAAACAAACAAGGCGAATTTATTCATTGCGTCATCTTTCCTGTAACCGAGTAATTAAAGCGAACATTAAGTTGCTTAACGACCGCCGTCAATGCTTAACTCTTAATCTCAATAAGCCGTTGACTTAGATCATTATCTGAAGCCGGAACTGAAGTTTGAGATTTACCAGAATTCGTCTAGTCGGTATAATTAACTTTTGCCGGAAAGATATTCCATGCGTCTGTTGCAAACTGCACTTACTTTTGATGATGTTCTGCTGGTTCCAGCCCATTCAAATGTACTCCCGCGCGAAGTTGACCTCGCCACCCAATTTACCCGCTCTATCCGCCTGAACATACCACTGGTATCCGCCGCTATGGATACCGTGACTGAAGCTCCACTCGCCATTGCGCTGGCGCAGGAAGGCGGCATCGGTATTATTCACAAGAACATGGTGATCGCCGACCAGGCTTACCATGTTTCACGCGTCAAACGTTTTGAATCCGGCGTCGTACATGACCCCGTGACCATACACCCGCAAATGACGGTACGTGACGTGCTGGCATTGACACAGAAATACAGGATTTCAGGCTTGCCTGTCGTCGATGATGGCATCGTTGTCGGCATCGTCACCAACCGTGACCTGCGCTTCGAATCCAACCTGGACCAATCCATCGTCCACATCATGACACCGCGCGACCGTCTTGTGACCGTGCGTGAAGGTGCCAGCCGCGAAGAAGCCATGCAGTTGTTGCACAAGCACCGTCTGGAGCGTGTGCTGGTGGTCAATGAAGCCTTTGAATTGAAGGGCCTGATTACTGTCAAGGATATCCAGAAATCCAGCGACCACCCGAATGCCTGCAAGGACAATCAAGGCCGTCTGCGCGTAGGCGCTGCCGTCGGCGTCGGTGAAGGCACTGAAGACCGCGTGGCAGCTCTGGCCGCCGCAGGTGTAGACGTTATTGTCGTCGATACGGCACATGGCCACTCCCAGGGCGTGCTGGACCGCGTCAACTGGGTCAAGAAGAATTTCCCGCAAGTGGAAGTCATCGGCGGCAACATTGCCACCCCTGATGCTGCAAAAGCGCTGGTGGACGCCGGCGCTGACGGCGTCAAGGTCGGTATCGGCCCCGGTTCCATCTGCACCACCCGTATCGTGGCGGGTGTAGGTGTGCCGCAGATCAGCGCCATCAGCAATGTGGAAGAAGCACTGCGCGGCACCGGTGTGCCCTTCATCGCCGACGGCGGTATCCGTTTCTCCGGCGATATCTCCAAGGCGATTGCGGCAGGCGCCTACTCCGTCATGCTGGGCGGCATGTTTGCCGGCACCGAGGAAGCACCGGGCGATGTCGAACTGTATCAGGGCCGTTCCTACAAGTCCTATCGTGGCATGGGCTCCATCGGTGCGATGCAGAAGGGTTCCAGCGACCGCTACTTCCAGGACAACAACGGTAATGCCGACAAGCTGGTACCGGAAGGTATCGAAGGCCGCGTGCCTTACAAGGGTTCCGTGCTGGCTGTCATCCATCAACTGATGGGCGGTCTGCGCGCTTCCATGGGTTATGTCGGCTGCAAGACCATTGATGAAATGCGCAATCGCGCCGAATTCGTGCAGATCACCTCTGCCGGCATGCGCGAATCTCATGTGCATGATGTGCAAATCACCAAAGAAGCGCCTAATTACCGTATCGATTAGGAGTAAATCATGGCTGCTCAGAAC
>PHCD01000122.1 GCA_002842135.1 Betaproteobacteria bacterium HGW-Betaproteobacteria-8
GCGGTTTTGGCCACGGTTTCCATCAGCGTATCGCGTGGCCGGCCGACCGGGCGTTTAGGCGCAGCTTCCGCCTTGGCTTCATTTTCAGCAGCGGCCTCTGCCGCTGAAGCCGCTGCACGCGCTTTCAAAATCTCGTAAGCCGATTCACGATCCAGCGACTTCTCGTAATAACCGTAAATCAGGGAGGTTCGCATAGTCTGGCTGCGCTCCTCGTCTGTCGCCATGCCTATCCTGCTACCCGGCGGGATGATCAAGGCACGCTCAACCGGCAACGGCCTGCCCTTTTCATCAAGGAAGGAAACCAGTGCCTCGCCTACACCAAGTTCGGTGATCGCGCTAACGACATCGACTTCCGGATTGGGCCGGAAAGTCTCAGCCGCGGATTTGACCGCCTTCTGGTCGCGCGGCGTGAACGCGCGCAAGGCGTGCTGAACGCGATTGCCGAGCTGGCCCAGCACCACATCCGGAATATCCAGCGGGTTCTGGCTGACGAAATAGACACCGACGCCCTTGGAACGGATCAGGCGCACAACCTGCTCGATCTTGTCCATCAGGGATTTGGGCGCATCGTTGAACAACAGGTGCGCCTCATCGAAGAAAAATACCAGTTTGGGTTTGTCCAGGTCACCGACCTCCGGCAATTGCTCGAACAACTCGGACAATATCCACAGCAAAAGCGAGGCATAGACGCGCGGCGAGTTGTAAAGCTTGTCAGCCGCCAGGATATTGATAAACCCATGGCCTTTGCTGTCCGTCTGCATCATGTCATCCAGATTCAATGCAGGCTCACCGAACAGCTGGTCTGCACCCTCATGCTCCAGTTGCAGCAAGGCACGCTGCACTGCGCCCACGCTGGCCGATGAAATGTTGCCGTATTCAATGCGATATTGCGCGGCGTTCTCCGCCGCATGCTGCATGATCGCGCGCAAATCCTTGAGGTCCAGCAGCAACCAACCGTTATCGTCAGCGATCTTGAACACCGCCGTCAGCACGCCAGCCTGCACTTCGTTGAGGCCGAGCATACGCGCCAGCAGCAACGGGCCCAGTTCCTCGACCGTTGTCCGCATCGGATGCCCCTTGCTGCCGAACACATCCCAGAATGTGACCGGGCAAGCATCGAGCGTGAAATTCTCTACCCCCAACTGGGCAATCCGCTCTTCAACCTTCCTGTTGCCACCACCGGCACGGCTCATGCCGGAGAGGTCGCCCTTCACATCCGCCATGAACACCGGCACGCCGATACGCGAAAACTGCTCCGCCAGCGCCTGCAGCGTCACGGTCTTGCCGGTACCGGTCGCACCCGCGATCAGGCCATGACGGTTCGCCATACGTGGCAGCAGATAGAGAAAATCGCGGCTTTTGGCGATACGCATCGGTTCGGTCATAAACAGTTCCTGAAAATAGTGTTCAAAGTTGGTCAAGCGGGCTTGCCACACCGCGCCCGCCCTTGTTCAGCACATGCGTGTAAATCATGGTCGTCGAAACATCCGAATGTCCCAGCAATTCCTGCACGGTACGAATATCGTAACCCGATTGCAACAAATGAGTCGCAAAAGAGTGTCGCAGGGTATGAGGCGTGGCGGGTTTAACCAAGCCGGCATCACGCACGGCCTGCTTCATGGCGCGCTGCACGCCCTTCTCATCCAAGTGATGGCGGCGCGTCTTGCCAGAACGCGGATCGACCGACAGATTCTTCGACGGAAAAACATATTGCCAGCCCCACTCGCGCCCCGCATTGGGGTATTTTTTATCCTGCGCAAAAGGCAGATACACCTCGCCATAGCCCTGCGCCAAATCCTCCTCGTGCAAGGCTTTAACCTTTAGCAAATGCGCCTTAAGCTGCACCACCACCGCCTCGGGCAACATCGTCACCCTATCCTTGAAACCCTTGCCCTCGCGCACAATAATCTCGTGCCGCGAAAACTCCACATCCTTCACCCGTAACCGCACCGCCTCCATCAAGCGCATACCACCGCCATACAACAAAGACGCAATCAACAAATGCGAGCCACTCAAGCGCGATAACACCGCCTGCACCTCGGCCACCGTTAAAACCACTGGTAACTTCTTCGGCGCTTTCGCCTGTGTCACGTTATCCAGCCATGGCAACTGGATCTCCAATACTTCGCGGTAGAGAAACAGCAACGCCGACTTCGCCTGGTTCTGGGTTGATGCAGCCACATTGCCCACGACGGCGAGATGCGTCAGAAACGCCTCAACATCCTGCGCGCCCAAATCTTTCGGATGAGTCTTGTCATGAAAGTAGATATAGCGTTTAATCCAATCCACATAGCTTTGCTCGGTGCGAATCGCATAGTGCTTAACCCGCAACTTATCGCGTACCTGATCAAGCAATTTCGGGGATTGTGTCATGACGTATTTATCTGAAAATTTAGGGTGTGCGATATTTTTACATTCAATCAATACAAGGCACTACATGAATCAATCCAGAATATACACCTTGAAGGTGCCTTTCGCGGCATTTTTTAGGGTGTCTACTTTACGTTAGGAGCAAATGTTGACCGATCCTACTCCATTCGTTGACGCACTAATTGGGAAGCCGGTATCCCATGTGTGGCGAGGTTTAGGGTCGGCACTATTTTTGGAGTTTGGTGAACTCATTCCGGGAAATATCAGAAAGGGAAAAGAAGGAAACCCACTCGGTGAGCTGACCTTAATGATTGAGTGGAGCTGGAGAATTGAAAATCCTCGTTCAATTCTTGGAGGCTCTTGGAGTTCCGAAGGTAAATGGCCAGGCATGTTTAATAAGTTATTAACAGCAAATGTTGTCTCTGTGGAGTTCTTTGGCCATATTCCTGAAATTTGTATATCACTGAGTAATGGGCGCAGAATCGCCTCATTCAGCACAGTAGAAGGTCAGCCAGAATGGGCTTTGCTAACCAGAAAACCTACACTTGGCAGTTTATGCGTAAAAGGAGGCCGCCTCAGTGTTGACTTACGTGGCTCCTAACCAGTCACTCCACTGGACGCAAATTCCGCTGCGCTCCATTTGCACCAGTGAGTTTCGTCGTTAGAACTTTTATGAAATCCTCACCTCACACCTGTCCTCAATGCGAGAAGGTAACAGAGCCTCCTCTACGAGCTATTTTACTTGGCCCCATATGGCCCTTTGGTTCTTGGCATTGTCATTTCTGTAGCTTGCCTCTACATTTTTCCCTTGTCCCTTATTATTCATGGGAGCTAGCAGGTTTTGGTGGGGTTCTTTTGGTAGCGAGTTTTTTATCCATCTTGGGTCTTTCCGAAACTTTTATTTTTCCTTTAATATTATTGCCGCTTTCTTTGCTTTTAATGGCATGGCTTCCCGCAAAATTGTCACCAGTGCATACAACATGGCCATCGTCGTTCTAACCCATCATTCAAGCGGGACGCTGGACTTGCCCTAAAAAAGTAGACACATCACTCTAACTTTTGGAGGATGTGTGAAATGGCTAGAACCATCAAACGAGCCTATGCTCGTTATACAGATTC
>PHCD01000123.1 GCA_002842135.1 Betaproteobacteria bacterium HGW-Betaproteobacteria-8
TAATCGTGCACAGAAAGTGTGCGAAAAATGCTTTTCGCATTTTCACAACTCCAAACTGGTGCGGCTCATGAGAATGCAGAAGCAACAACCCAGGATTGCGCCTCAACACGAAGTGCAGTCCCTCATCAACCTGCTGAATGCAGGACAATTTGGGCATGCGGAAAACGTCGCCAGGCATCTGATCCAGCAATATCCGCAGATGTTCGTCCTTTACAATGTACTGGGCGTAGCATTGGAGAATCAGGCAAAGTTTTCCGAAGCAGAAACCGTTTACCGCAAAGCCATCAGCCTGGACAACAAAATTGCAGAAATCCATTTCAACCTGGGCGTTGTACTCGGACATCTGGAAAAAACCGAGGAATCCATCCAGAGTTATCGCAAGGCTGTCAGTCTCAGACCCGACCTGACTCCCGCCTATTTCAACCTCGGCATCGCCCTGCAGAGTCTCAACCGTCTGGACGAAGCGCTAACCGCCTATCGCAAAACCGTTGCCCTTGAGCCCGGCTTTTATGAGGCGCTTGGTAATCTGGGCGCGATCCTGCAAACACAAGGCAAGCTGGATGAAGCCATTAGTTGCTATCGCAAGGCACTTGCCATCCATGCCGACGCCCAGGGCTATTTCAACCTGGGCACGGCCCTGCGCAACCAGGGCCTGCTGGAGGATGCCATCAACAGCTTCAGGCAGGCCCTGACAATCGACCCCAACTCAGCGACAGTCCACAGCAATCTGGGAGAGTCGCTCTGGTATCACGGCAAGCTGAACGAGGCAGTCGCCCATTTCAACCGCGCGCTGGAGATTAACCCGGACAATGCCAGCGCCAATTACAATCTGGCGGTATTCCTTTATGACAATGGCGAACTGGAGCGTGCGATTCCCCACTTCGAGAGATCGCAGTTCGATGACTGGCGTGAACGCGCGCTGTATTGCCTGTACAAAACCGAGCGTTACGATGAATTCCGTGAGAAACTGCAAGACGCTATAAAAACCAACAGCAGCTCACCCTTGCTGGCCACGCTCTCTACGCATTATGCAATCAATTTCAAGCAGCCGGATGAATACAACTTCTGCAAGAATCCGCTGGATTTCGTCTACCACGGCAGCATCAAGGAACTGGCCGAGCCTGACAGCCCATTGCTGAAGGAACTGCTTCACGACATCGACCAGGCAGAGATCTCCGCCCGGCAGCAAAGCCGTTTGCACAATGGCACCCAGTCATCCGGCAACCTGTTCAAGCGCAAGGAGGCTTCGTTCAGAAAACTGGCGGAGCTGATTGCGGAAACGGTACGGAACTACTACCAGAAATACAAAAACGAGGATTGCGCCTTCATCCGTGAATTCCCCAAGGATATCGAATTCAGCAGCTCCTGGTATGTCAGGATGCGTCAGGGTGGACATCTGGGTTCGCATATCCACGAAGAAGGCTGGATCAGCGGCGCCGTCTACCTGGCAATCCCGAAGAGGCTGGCAAGCGAAGCCGAAGGCTGCATCGAACTCAGTACGCACGGCGACAACTATCCGCAAAAGCATCAGGATTTTCCAACCGTGCTGGTCGCGCCCAAGGTCGGTGACGTCTGCTTCTTCCCCTCATCCGTGTTCCATCGCACGATCCCCTTCAGTGCCAACGAGGAAAGAATCTGCGTGGCTTTTGACGTCAAACCGGCCAATGCCAAAACCCCGCGTTTTTCCAGTATGGGTTCCTAGAATTTAACTTGCCTGCGCCTGCATTGCCCGGCTTGTTCAGAGCCAACTCACAAATAAAACAGGTCTATTGAAATCTGCTCTAATCAGGCTCATTATTAACGTCCGGAAGTACCTCCAACCCTGAAAGGAGCATGATGAAATTTCCGCACCGCGCCTTACCAATATTGATCATGATTCTGGCATTTTCTCCAGGCCTTCACGCAGAAGAGGAGCCAGACTCCTATGAACAGGAAGCCTGCACTGCAGAAGAAAGCCGCCTGCCGGAAGAGGTCTACAGCTCGGAAGGCGCTGAAGTGGTTTTTGTATCGGGAGGTATCGGATATTGCGAATCGCAAGCCATGCAAAATGCAAGCAAAGAATACCCGCTCGAACTGGTATTCGTACAAAAAACCATCAGCCATGAAAGCTATCTTGCGGAGATTCCAGTCAAAATTACAGATGCAAAAGGCAATCTCGTCCTCGATACCGTAACTAAAGGTCCTTACCTGCTAGCTAAAATACCTGCAGGGAGATATACCGTTACGGCAAACCTTTACGATGAAGTCAAAACGCACCACCTGACGATAGCAAAGAAACATCAACGCCTGGTGTTTGTCTGGGTAGCGGATTACTGAGCAGCTATGGCCTTTTGTAAGGCCGGTTCTGAAACAGGGAAATCAGTCTAGGATTTTCGCAGATGGTTCAGCACAAGCGCTGCAGCCGCCATGCCGAAAGGTGCCGTAACGCAGACGGATGAACCATAACCGGCGCAGTTAAGTCCGGTCAGTGCGCTATCCGCATCGCAGTTTTCGCTGTGCGGCTTGTGTACCTGCTCATCCGAATAGATACAGGGAATACCGAAGCGGGCTTTGTCACCTTTGGGAAAGCCATGATCCCGGCGAAGCTGGTTACGGACTTTGGCCAGCAGCCGGTCACCTGTGGTTCTTGCCAGATCGGCGGTTTGCATACGTACCGGATCCAGCCTGCCGCCGGCGCCACCAGTCATGACCAGCGGCTGTTTATGTTGACGACAATAGGCCGCTATCGCCACCTTGGCCTTGGCATCGTCAATCGCATCCAGCACGACATCATAGCTGTTCGCCAGCAGCGCTACGGCATTTTCCGGCGTGATGAAATCCTCCACCTCAAAAACCTCACACTGCGGATTGATGCTGCGGATACGTTCTGCCATGGCAGTGACCTTAGCCTTGCCGAATGCGCCATCGACGGCATGCAACTGCCGGTTGACATTGGATTCGGCGATATTGTCCAGGTCGATCAGCGTGATACGCCCCACCGCATTGCGCGCCAAGGCTTCCGCCGCCCAGGAACCGACACCGCCGATACCGATGACACAGACATGCGCCTGATTGAACCTGGTTAAAGCATCATCTCCATAGAGGCGACGCACGCCAGCGAAACGGCGCTGAAAATCCACCTCGTTCAATGCTCAGGTTTCCAGCACGACAAAGGCAGCGGCCAGGTTCTTCTCGTCGCTGACGGAAAGGTGCATGAAACGGATACCTTTTTCATCCAGCAGTATCTGCAGTTCCGGTGCAATATCCAGCACCGGTTTACCCAGGTCATCATGCGTGACGCCGATATTCTGGAAAGTCGCCGGGCCACGCAAGCCGGTACCCAAGGCTTTGGCAAAGGCCTCCTTGGCAGCAAAACGCTTGGCAAGGAACCGCGAAGGCGTATTCGACTGCATATAGGACTGCCATTCCATCTCGTTCAGGATGCGCTCGGCAAACGCATTGCCAAAACGCGCCAGCGAATCCTCGATGCGCGAGACTTCG
>PHCD01000124.1 GCA_002842135.1 Betaproteobacteria bacterium HGW-Betaproteobacteria-8
CATGTACCTACTCCAAAATTATGGCGCAATTATTTTACTAATCGCCAAAAAAGCCCAAAATTTTAACAGCTTGGCCGATTTTTAACAATCGGCTTCGCACAATTAACTAACAATTACCCTTGACGCTGCTTGTGACGTGGGTCCGTGCAAATAATACGCACTACGCCACGACGACGAACAACCTTACAATTACGGCATAAAGCCTTTACAGATGCACGAACTCTCATTTCACAGCCCTCACTACCAACACTTATTTAACGCGGAAAATAATCCGCGCACGTGATAAATCATACGGTGTCATTTCCACGGTGACTTTGTCACCTGGCAGGATACGGATGTAGTTCTTACGCATCTTGCCGGAGATATGCCCCAGTACAACAAAATCGTTCTCCAACTTCACACGAAAGGTCGCATTGGGCAGGTTTTCCAACACCACCCCTTGCATCTCAATCGAATCTTCTTTCGCCATGCCGCTTGTACCCTAATCAACGCGGTGTAACCGCACCGCCTTTAAAATTAGCTTTTTTAAGCAAGCTTTCATACTGGTTGGACATCAGGTGCGACTGCACCTGCGCCATGAAATCCATAGTCACCACTACAATAATCAGTAGCGAAGTGCCACCAAAGTAGAAAGGCACGTTGTAATTCAAAATCAGAAACTCTGGTAGCAAGCAAACCGCCGTAATGTAAAGCGCACCCACCAGTGTCAGGCGACCCATAATGCGGTCAATGTATCTTGCAGTTTGATCGCCTGGGCGAATACCAGGAACAAAAGCACCGCTCTTCTTCAAATTATCTGCTGTTTCTTTTGGGTTAAATACCAAAGCTGTATAAAAGAAACAGAAAAATATAATCGCCGTTGCAAACAGCAGGATGTACAAAGGCTGCCCCGGAGATATGGTTGAACCGATATCCTTCAGCCAGGTCATGCTCTCGTTACTGCCAAACCAGCCAGCCATCGTAGCTGGGAACAAAATAATACTCGAAGCGAAAATCGGCGGAATCACACCGGCCATATTCAGCTTCAATGGCAAATGGCTGGTTTGCCCCCCAAACACTTTACGGCCCACCTGGCGTTTAGCATAGTTGACAGTGATCTTGCGTTGACCACGTTCAACAAACACCACAAACGCAGTTACCAGAACCACTGCCACGATCAGGAACAACACAAAGATCGGATGGAACGTACCGGTCCTGGCCAATTCCAAGGTACCACCGATCGCCCTGGGCAAACCGGCTACGATACCTGCAAAGATAATGATGGAAATACCATTACCAATGCCACGCTCTGTAATCTGTTCACCCAACCACATCAGGAACATGGTGCCGCTGACCAGCGTAACGACCGCTGTAAAACGGAACATCATGCCAGGATCAATCACCAGGCCTGCCTGACCTTCCAGGGCGATTGAGATTCCCAATGCCTGGAAAGTAGCCAGCACCAATGTACCGTAGCGGGTGTACTTGGTTATCTGGCGGCGACCGTTTTCGCCTTCTTTCTTGAGTTGTTCCAGCTTAGGCGAGACAACTGTCAGCAACTGCATAATGATAGATGCCGAAATGTACGGCATGATACCCAATGCAAAAAGACTGAATCTGGATAAGGCGCCACCAGAGAACATATTAAACATGCCAAGAATCCCATCAGACTGAGATTCAAAAAGCTTGGCCAACACGTCCGGATCAATGCCCGGCACAGGTACAAATGTACCCAGGCGGAACACGATCAGCGCACCAATCACAAATAAGATACGGCTTTTCAGCTCCGACATCTTACTTACTGAACCCAACAAACTATCTTTAGCCAACTTGTCTGCGCCCTTTGGCTTTACTCAACAATCTTACCGCCAGCAGCTTCAACAGCTGCGCGCGCACCCTTGCTCAGCAATAGACCCTGCACATTGAGTGCACGAGTCACATCACCAGACAGATAAACTTTTACTGCACGTACACTAGCCGGAACAACTTTGGCCTGCTTCAAAGCCAAAAGATCGATCGTATCAGCCTGGACGGCAAGCAGTTCGCTTGTACGAACGTGAGCAGTATCAGCCTTGGTCAGGGAAACGAAACCACGCTTAGGCAAACGGCGCTGAATTGGCATTTGACCGCCTTCAAAACCAACCTTGTGGAAACCACCTGTACGTGACTTTTGACCCTTGTGACCGCGGCCAGCCGTCTTACCGAGACCGGAACCGATACCGCGGCCAACACGGCGTCTTTCCTGCTTAGCGCCTTCTGCAGGCTTAATCGTATTCAGTTTCATTATGCTTCTACCTTCAAAAGATAGCCGACTGTATTAATCATGCCGCGATTTGCAGGTGTATCCAGCACTTCAACGGTATGATGCATACGGCGCAAACCAAGACCGGAGACACAAGCGCGGTGCGCCTGGATTCTGCCAATGGTGCTCTTTACCAAAGTCACCTTCAGCGTTTTAGCTTCTTGTTTAGCTTTAGCCATCATTAACCTCTGATTTCTTCTACGCTTTTGCCACGCTTAGCCGCAATTTCAGACGGCGTATTCATGGATTGCAAGCCATTAAGGGTGGCACGGACAACATTGTATGGATTGGATGAACCAATACATTTAGCCAGCACGTTAGTAACGCCCATGACTTCAAAAATCGCACGCATCGCACCACCGGCAATAATGCCGGTACCTTCGGAAGCTGGCTGGATAAACACCTTAGCTGCACCATGGACACCAGTCACAGCGTGATGCAAAGTACCATTGTTCAGGCTCACCTTGACCATGCCACGACGGGCCTCATCCATTGCCTTTTGAACAGCAACTGGAACTTCGCGCGCCTTGCCCTTACCCATACCAACACCACCGTCACCATCACCTACCACGGTCAGTGCAGCAAAACTCATGATGCGACCGCCCTTCACAACTTTAGTGACGCGGTTGACACCAATCATCTTTTCACGCAAACCATCGGTTTGCTGTTCAACTTCTTTATCTCTTGCCATCATTAACCCCGTCTATTTAGAAGGACAAGCCGTTTTCACGCGCAGCATCAGCAAGCGCCTTGATACGGCCGTGGTATTTGTAACCGGAACGGTCGAAAGCCACCGTGGTAATGCCAGCTGCTTTTGCTTTTTCAGCAATACGCTTGCCGATCACTGCTGCAGCTTCAACATTGCCACCGTTCTTTACACTCTTGCGTACTTCCGCCTCAACCGTCGATGCGCTGGCAATAACCTTATCACCTGTCTCAGCAATAATTTGCGCATAAATGTGAGTATTAGTACGGTGCACACTCAGGCGAGTGGCCTTCAACTCGGCAATTTTTGCTCGCGTCTTGCGTGCACGACGCAAACGGGAATTTACATTGTTCAGATTATTCATGGCTAAACCTTACTTCTTCTTGGTTTCTTTAATGACCACCACTTCATCGGAATAACGAACACCCTTGCCCTCTGGTGAACGATATGCGCGAATTTGTGCGGCAACTTGACCAACCGCCTGCTTGTCATAGCCTGTCAGGACCACTTCGGTCTGCGTTGGCGTCTGCACGGTAATACCTTCAGGCATCTTGTGGTTGATCGGATGAGAATAACCCAAGTCAAGGTTCAGGGTAGAGCCTTGCGCTTGCGCCTTGTAACCCACACCGACCAAAGTCAGCTTACGGGTAAAGCCCTGAGACACGCCATGAACCATATTAGCCACCAGGGAACGCAAGGTACCTGACATGGAACGGGAGTGCTGGCTGTCATTAGCCGCAACGAAGGTTATGGTATTACCTTCACGCTCCAGCTTGACGGCATCGGTCAGTGGGTGAGAAAGCTTACCCAATGGACCACTCACGGAAATACTGTTACTGGATAATGCTACCTCTACTTTTTCAGGGATAGCGACTGGATTTTTAGCTACGCGGGACATGTACCTCTCCTTAAGCTACTACACACAGCACTTCACCGCCAACACCGGCAGCTTGCGCTTTGCGATCAGTCATCACACCCTTGGACGTAGACATAATTGTCACGCCGAGGCCATTCATTACCTTTGGAATATCCTGGCTACCACGATAAATACGCAGGCCTGGGCGGCTCACACGACTGATAGACTCAATCACGGGGCGACCAGCATAGTACTTAAGGCTGATATTCAGTTGTGGCTTGCCTTCCACATCTTTCACAGCAAAGTCATCGATGTAACCTTCATCTTTCAAAACGACTGCAATTGCAGTCTTCAATTTTGAAGATGGCATAGACACCGTTGGTTTGTTGACACTTTGCGCGTTACGAATACGCGTCAGCATGTCGGCAATCGGATCACTCATACTCATTACTATAACCCTCCGTTACCAGCTAGCTTTGGTG
>PHCD01000125.1 GCA_002842135.1 Betaproteobacteria bacterium HGW-Betaproteobacteria-8
GCCCTAGCCAACGCGTTTCGTGCTTCACCTTTGTTCAACCCAGCATTCACACGGCGACGCAACTCCACACTTTGCAGCCAGTCCAGAATAAATAGCGTACGCTCAATGCGCCCCAGCTCGCGCAGGGCGACTGCCAGTCCGTTCTGGCGTGGATAGCTGCCGAGCTTTCTCAGCATCAGCGAGGCCGTTACCGTACCTTGCTTGATCGACGTGGCAAGTCGCAGGATATCTTCCCAATGGGCACGAATGGCCTTGATGTTCAGCCGATCGCTGCTCACCATCGGCTTAAGCGCATCATAGGTGATATCGCTTTTGGGGATGAATAGCTTGGTATCACCCAAGTCACGGATGCGCGGTGCGAAACGGAATCCCAGCAAGTGCATTAAGCCAAAAACGTGATCAGTAAAACCTGCTGTGTCAGTGTAGTGCTCCTCAATACGCAAATCTGCTTCGTGATACAGTAGGCCATCAAGCACGTAGGTCGAGTCACGCAAACCCACGTTGATCACTTTAATATGGAATGGGGCGTACTGGTCGGAAATGTGGGTATAGAAGGTTCGCCCTGGACTGCTGCCATATTTTGGATTGATGTGCCCAGTACTCTCAGCTTTGCTGCCAGTTCTAAAATTTTGACCATCTGATGATGACGTCTTGCCATCGCCCCAATGCGCGGCGAAGGGATGGTTAAGCTGAGTATTAACCAGTTCCGCCAAGGCTGTTGCGTAAGTTTCGTCACGGATGTGCCAAGCTTGTAGCCAAGAGAGCTTGGCATAAGTCGTGCCAGGGCAGGACTCAGCCATTTTGGTCAGCCCCAAATTGATCGCATCGGCCAAGATGGTAGACATGAGCAAATGCTTATCTTTGACCAGATGACCCGATTTCAGATGCGAGAAATGCTGAGTAAACCCCGTCCACTCGTCCACCTCCAATAACAACTCGGTGATTTTAATATGTGGCAATGCCATTGCCGTCTTGTCGATCAGCGTCTGCGCGGTATCAGGCACCGCCGCATCTAGTGGTGTGATCTTCAAACCTGACGCGGTGATGATGGCATCCGGCAAATCATTTGCCAGCGCCATGCGATTAACGGTGGCAAGCTGGGTTTCCAGCAACGTCAGTCGCTCATGTAAATACAGATCGCAATGGGTGGCCACAGCCAGCGGCAACTCGTTGGACTGTTTGAGATTGGAGAATCTCTCGGCTGGTATCAAGTAGTCCTCGAAGTCTTTGAACTGTCGTGATCCTTGTACCCAGATGTCGCCAGAACGCAGCGCGTTCTTCAGTTCCGACAACACACACAGCTCGTAGTAGCGTCGGTCAATACCCGCATCGGTCATCACCAACCTCTGCCAGCGCGGCTTGATAAAGCTAGTCGGTGCATTGGCGGGCACTTTGCGGGCGTTGTCGGTGTTCATACCACGCAGCACATCAATGCCTTCGAGCAAGTTTTTAGCGGCAGGTGCAGCGCGTAGCCTGAGTGCGTCGAGGAATTCAGGCGCATATCGACGCAGGGTGGCGTAACTCTCGCCGATACGGTGCAGAAAATCAAAATCTTCCGGCTGCGCAAGCTTCTGCGCTTCGGTAACGCTCTCAGCAAAAGCATGCCATGATATAACGGCCTCAATAGCGGCAAACGGATCGCACCCAGACTGCTTGGCGTCGATCAATGCTTGGCCGATACGTCCATACAAGCGAACCTTGGCGTTGATCGCCTTGCCAGACGCTTGGAATTGCTGCTGATGTTTGGTCTTCGCTACGTTGAACAGTTTGCCTAGTATTCGATCGTGTAGGTCGATAATCTCATCAGTGACGGTGGCCATGCCCTCAATAGCAAGTGCCACTAACGTGGCGTAGCGCCGTTGTGGCTCAAACTTAACCAAGTCGGCAGGCGTCATCTGCCCGCCCTCGTGGGCGATCTTGAGTAATCTGTTCTGGTGAATCAGAAGTTCGATATCAGCGGGTAAGTCCAACGCCTGCCAAGCTTTGAGGCGCTCGATGTGTTCAAGCATGTGGCGCGAATTTGGTTTGACGGGTGACTGGCGTAGCCAAGCCAGCCAAGTGGTTTTACTGTTGTCACGACGCTTGAGCAGATCGTCGAGTCGATGCCTGTGTGTATCCGACAACTGTTCGGACAAGGCTGCATAGATGCGCCGGTTGGCACGGGTGATGGCTTCAGCACAGACACGTTCGATCACATCCAGTGTCGGGATGATGATGCGCTGGTGACGTAAAGCATCAAGGAGATTGGCGGCTAGCACAACGCCTTGATCAGATTGCATGGCCAGTTCAGTTGTTGCATGCACAGCTTGCTTGTAGTGCGCTAAGCCAAACGGCTCTACGCACAGGTAGGCTCGTAACTCAAGCAGGTGTTCTCGTCGTGTTTCCTCGCGCTCAGCATACTGTGACCAACACATCGGATCGGTGCGTAATTGGCGGCCGACCCAATGCAACAATACGACTGGCACACTGGATTCGGGCAGGAGACCTTGACCAGGGTGGCGCAGTAGGCATAACTGCACTGCGAAACCCAATCGGTTTGCATCGCCGCGCCGCTGACGGATCAACGATAGGTCAGCCTCGCTGAGTGTGTAGTGCCGAATCAGCTCATCGTTTGAATCTGGAAAGGCCAACAGGCTTTCCCGCTCGGCAGCGGATAGTATGGAGCGACGAGGCATACTAACTCCTTCTTAAAAACGATGGTTTATAAGAGCCTTGATAGGATACTTGCCACGCAACCACACCACATGGCTTTACGGTTCTCAAAAACCATTCTCACAAGCATGTTATCATTTGAATCCATCCTCACGAGTTATGAGAGAAAATAAGTCATGCTGATTGGCTATGCTCGCGTTTCAACACAAGACCAAAACTTGGAGCTGCAACGTGAGGCATTACTTCGCGCTGGCTGTGAAAAAATCTTTGAGGACAAAGTCAGTGGTGCTCAATCCGATCGTCCTAGTCTGACCAAGGCCATCGAGATACTGCGTGCAGGGGATACCTTGGTAGTTTGGAAGCTGGATCGACTTGGCCGGAGTGTGAAACAGTTGATTGGTTGGGTCAGTGATCTACAGGCGCAGGGCGTACAATTTCGTAGCCTCACAGATGCAATTGATACAGGAACAGCATCTGGACGTTTCTTTTTCAACATCATGGCAAGTCTTGCGCAGATGGAGCGGGAGTTGAATGTTGAGCGAACCCGTGCTGGTTTGGCGGTGGCACGTCAACTCGGGCGCAAAGGCGGAAGACGACCTAAAATGACGCAGAGTAAGTTGGCATCTGCTCGCACTCTACTGGCAGGGGGAATGCCGCCTAAAGATGTCGCCAATAATTTGGGGGTTTCTGTCGCAACGCTGTATCGGTGGTTGCCAGCCTCAACGCGATCTTAGCGTACGATTTTTTCCGTTTTCTGAGACGACCCC
>PHCD01000022.1 GCA_002842135.1 Betaproteobacteria bacterium HGW-Betaproteobacteria-8
CCGCGATGGCTGGAACGGCTAAGCAATTTTCTGTTGCGCGAACCGGAAGACCGCGAACAGCTGATAGAACTGCTGCATACGGCTTATGAAAACAACCTGTTGGATGCCGATGCACTGTCAATGATCGAAGGCGTACTGCAGGTCTCCGAGATGCAGGTACGCGATGTGATGATTCCGCGCTCGCAAATGGATGTCATCGACATCACCGACCCACCGGAAAAATTCATTCCTTTCGTCATCGAAACGGCACACTCACGCTTCCCGGTGATCGAGGAAAACAAGGACGATGTCATCGGCATCCTGCTTGCCAAAGACTTGCTGCGCTATTATGCCGGCGAGGATTTCGAGGTGCGCGACATGCTGCGCCCCGCGGTATTCATTCCCGAATCCAAGCGTCTCAACGTCCTGCTGAAGGAGTTCCGCAGCAACCGCAACCATATCGCCATCGTCGTCGATGAATACGGCGGCGTAGCCGGCATGGTGACGATCGAGGATGTGCTGGAACAGATCGTTGGCGACATCGAGGATGAATACGACTTCGACGAAACCGAAGACAACATCATCCGCGATGCCAGCGGCCGCTACCGCGTCAAGGCACTGACCGAGATCGCCGATTTCAACGAGGCGCTGGGCACCAACTTCAGCGATGAAGAATACTCTACTATCGGTGGCCTGGTGGTCAGCAAGTTCGGCCACCTGCCGAAGCGCGGTGAACAAGTCACTTTCAACAACCTCAGCTTCACTGCACTGCGCGCAGATAGCAGGCGCTTACATTCCATGAACGTGGAAATCCTGGCAAAACCCGAAATCGCTGAAGGTCTGGCCAGTTAAGCACCGCTGCCCACACATGCCTTTATAGACGGGAACTTATCCCAAACCGGCAAACTCATATTGGAGTAACTCAACCAATATTGAGGGGTACTGGTATGCGCACCTTACTTTTAACATTGTTTCTGGCTTTTTCCGGTGCGGCCTACGCGGGCAACACGGAAGAAGTTCCGCCCGCGAGTGAAATCCCCACCGCGGAAAAAGAATTTGTCGCTGCCATCAACCAGTACGACAAGGCAAAAATCATTGAGCAGTTTGGCGAACCGGCAAAAAAAGAGGACATGAAAGTCGCCTCATCTGGCGAAATCATTGCCTCCATCTGGCAGTATCACTTCATCAACACCGATCCGGACGGCGCCTACTATGAGACCACCGAACTGGATTTCCTCGGTGAAAGGGTCGTCATGGTGGTGTTCATGAACCATGATGGTGAGGAGAAAATTTCTGTTGAGCCGCCAAGCACGGCAGAAACGCAGGAAGATTTACCGCAGATGTAATCAAAGAGTGTGCACAAAAAAGGGCGAAGAATTCGCCCTTTTTCATATCTGCCTCCAACCGCTTATTTTTTCAAAGCATCGCGAATCTCGCGCAACAACAATACTTCTTCCGGTGTGGCAGGAGGTGCAGCAGGCTCCTCTTTCTTCAATCGATTGATTGTGCGCACCAGCAGGAATACGGCAAATGCCACGATGATGAAGCTGACCAGGGCATTGACAAACAGGCCGTAATTCAAGGTCACGGCGCCCGCTTCCTTGGCGACTGCCACCGTAGCATAAGGCGCAGCGGTCGCGCCTTCCTTCAATACAAAGAACAGTTCACTGAAATCAACATTGCCCAGCAACAAGCCAACCGGGGGCATGAGCACATCATCGACAAGAGATTTCACTATGGAGCCGAATGCCGCACCTATGATGATACCGACGGCCATATCGACCACATTGCCACGCATGGCAAAGGCTTTGAATTCTTTTAACATTTCATCTCCTCTTGAATAAAGTAATCGCACCTAACCGCTATAATGCAAAAAGATTCTTTCATCGTCTAGGATTTCCATTGGCATCACTTTTACACCCGGCAAAACTCAGGCTGTTACTGGCCGCAATACTTGGCAGCTTTGCCGTCCTCGGCTTCGCGCCTTTCTATTTCTACCCAAGCACCATTCTCAGCATCGCCGGCCTGTTTTACCTGTGGCATCGAGCAGACGACAGCAAACAAGCGGCATGGCTGGGCTTTTTTTACGGGCTTGGCCTGTTCATCGCCGGCATCTACTGGATCTACATCAGCCTGCACGATTTTGGCGGCATGCCCTGGTGGATGGCAGTTTTCTCGACCTTCTGCCTGTGCGCATTTCTTTCGCTGTTCCCGGCCCTGGTCGGCTGGCTGAGCAAACGCTCATCGCAGATGCTGTTAAGTGCACCGCTACTCTGGGCGCTGGCGGAATGGGTTCGCAGCTGGATATTCACCGGCTTCCCATGGCTGACCATAGGCTATTCGCAAACGCCCAACAGTCCGCTTGCCGGCTTCATGCCAGTCATCGGCGTCTATGGCGTTTCATTGCTGACTGCCATCACTGCGGCATTGCTGGTCTTTTTTCTGCTCAAAACACGCAGAAAAATCATGTTCGCGGCCCTGATTGCACTTTGGGTGAGTGGCGCACTGCTGAAAATGGTGCCGTGGACCACACCGGTTGGCGAACCGGTCTCCATCGCCCTGCTGCAAGGCAATATCGCCCAGGATCTTAAATGGCAAGAAGACGAAGTACAGCGCACGCTGGACAAGTATCTGCAGCTAACCATGGACAGTAGCGCCAGTCTCACCGTATTGCCGGAGACAGCCCTGCCCATGCTACTGAGACAGGTTCCGGATGATTATCTGTCCGCATTCAAGGCCCATGCGCTTGAAAACCGGGGCGACATTCTATTTGGCGTTGTGGAATATGAGAATGAGTCGTTCTATAACAGCATGCTGAGCATAGGCAATTCGCCCAGCCAGACTTACCGCAAAACCCATCTGGTCCCGTTCGGCGAATTCATCCCGCTCAAGACCGTATTCGGCTGGATCTATAAAGACTGGCTCAATATCCCGCTGACCGACCTGGCCAGGGGCGGCTTCGACCAGAAGCCGCTGGAAATCGCCGGCCAGAAAGTCGCCGTCAACATCTGCTACGAGGATGTGTTCGGCGAAGAGATCATTTACCAGTTGCCGGAGGCAACGATACTGGTCAACACCAGCAACGATGCCTGGTACGGCGAATCTCCCGCGGCCTACCAGCACCTGCAGATCTCGCAGGCGCGCGCTCTGGAGACTGGCCGCATGATGCTGCGCGCCACCAATACCGGGGCTACGGCCATCATCGAGAAAAACGGCGAGATATTGGCTCAGCTGCCGCATTTCCGTACCGGCATACTGGAGGGCGAAGCACAGGGTTATAGCGGCAGCACGCCTTATATCCGTTTCGGCAACTGGCTGTTCCTGCTCATCACTGCGGCAGGCCTGGTTTGCCTTTTGTGGCTGCGTAAAAAGAAGTAAAATCAACCCTTTCGCCCAATACAAAAAACGGCCCAAATACAGATGTCACTCACATTTCAAGAGATCATTCTCACACTACAACAATACTGGGATAAACAAGGCTGCACGCTGTTGCAACCTTACGACATGGAAGTCGGTGCCGGCACCTCACACACCGCGACCTTTCTACGCGCACTTGGCCCTGAACCCTGGAAAGCCGCCTATGTGCAACCGAGCCGCCGCCCCAAGGATGGCCGCTATGGCGAAAATCCCAACCGCTTGCAGCATTACTACCAGTATCAGGTCGTACTGAAACCGGCACCGGCCAATATCCTGGAACTCTACCTGGGTTCGCTCGAGGCATTGGGTTTCAACCTGAAAGAGAATGACATCCGCTTCGTCGAGGACGACTGGGAAAACCCGACCCTGGGCGCCTGGGGCCTGGGCTGGGAAGTCTGGCTCAATGGCATGGAAGTCACCCAGTTCACTTACTTCCAGCAGGTCGGTGGCATCGACTGCAAGCCCATCACCGGCGAAATCACCTACGGCCTGGAACGCCTGGCCATGTACCTGCAGGGCGTGGAGAACGTCTATGACCTGACCTACTCGCCCGGCGTCAGCTATGGCGACGTTTTCCTGCAGAACGAAAAGGAACAGTCCGCCTATAACTTCGAACACAGCGATGTCGATTTCCTGCTGAACGCATTCACTGCCCATGAGAAACAGGCCAAACACCTTATGGAAAACCAGCTGGCATTGCCTGCCTATGAACAGGTGCTGAAGGCTGCGCACACATTCAATCTGCTGGATGCACGCGGTGCGATTTCCGTCACCGAGCGCGCCGCCTACATCGGCCGCATCCGCAACCTGGCGCGCAGTGTCGCCGCCAGCTATCTGGACAGCCGCGCCCGCCTCGGCTTCCCGATGGCACCCAAGGCCTGGGCAGATGAAATTTTGGCCAAACTGGAAAAAGAAAAGAAGGCCGCCTGAATATGAGTAGCAAAAATCTGTTAATTGAATTGTTTGTAGAAGAACTGCCGCCCAAGGCACTGAAAAAACTCGGTGAAGCCTTCTCCTCGGCATTGTCTGAATCGCTGCAGGCACAAGGCCTGACCGCAGAAAACTCCGTGGTAAACGGCTTTGCATCACCACGCCGGCTTGCCGCACACATCACCAATATCGCGGCCAATGCTGCCGACAAACAGGTCGCACAAAAACTGATGCCGGTCAGCGTCGGGCTGGACACGAGCGGTAATGCTACCCCGGCCTTGCTGAAGAGACTGGCTGCACTCGGTGCGGACGAAACCGCCGTTGCCAGCCTCAGAAAAGAAAATGACGGCAAAGCCGACATCCTGTTCCTGGATGCGACCCAGACCGGTGCCCGTCTGGCAGACGGCTTGCAAAAAGCGATTGAAGACGCCATCGCCAAACTGCCCATCCCCAAGGTCATGACTTATCAACTGCAGGAAAACTGCGAACAGCCCGGCTGGGACAGCGTCAACTTCGTCCGACCGGCACATGGCCTGGTTGCCCTGCATGGCAGCGATATCGTGCCGGTCAGCGTGCTCGGCCTACAATCCGGCAACATCACATACGGTCACCGTTTTGAAGCCAAATCTGACTCTATCAAGCTCAACAGCGCCGACAGCTATGCGCAGCAACTGAGGGACGAAGGCGCGGTGATTGCCAGCTTCGAACAACGCCGCGCCGAGATCGTCAGCCAGCTGAATCAGGCCGCCGCTAAACAGAATCTCAAGCCGATTGACGACGATGCGCTGCTGGACGAGGTCACCGCACTGGTTGAGCGCCCCAACGTGCTGCTCGGCCAGTTCGAGCAGGAGTATCTGGAAGTCCCGCAGGAATGCCTGATCCTCACCATGAAGGCCAACCAGAAATACTTCCCGCTGCTGGATGCGCAAGGCAAGCTCACCAACAAGTTCCTCATCGTTTCCAACATCAGCCCGGCCGACCCATCCAAAGTCATTGGTGGCAACGAACGTGTGGTACGTCCACGTCTGGCCGATGCCAAGTTCTTCTTCGACCAGGACAGGAAGAAGACGCTGGAATCCCGTATCGAAGGCTTGGACAAGGTGGTTTACCACAACAAGCTGGGCTCGCAGGGTGAGCGCGTACTTCGCGTGCAAGCCACTGCCAAGGCGATCGGCATGGCACTCGGCGGCGAACAGCTGGCAGCACAAGCCAGCCAGGCCGCTATCCTCGCCAAAGCCGATTTGTTGACCGACATGGTCGGCGAATTCCCGGAACTACAGGGCATCATGGGCCGTTACTATGCGCAGCATGAAGGCATGGCTGATGACATCGCCTATGCGATTGAAGACCACTACAAACCTAGGTTTGCCGGCGACGAATTGCCGCGCAACCAGGTCGGCATCTGTGTCGCCCTGGCCGATAAACTGGAAACCCTAGTCGGCATGTTCGGCATCGGCAATATGCCGACCGGCGACAAGGACCCCTTTGCCCTGAGAAGACATGCGCTCGGTGTCATTCGCATGCTGGTGGAACTGGATCTGCCTTTGCAAATTCATCACCTGATCACCACTGCACAAGACGTCGTGTTGCAAAAGATCAAGCTCGAGCTGCACGAAGAATTTGCCTTCAATCTTACCGACCTCGAGAAATTCATCTACGAGCGCCTGGCCGGTTACCTGCGTGAACAAGCTTACACGCCACAGGAAATCGAAGCCGTGCTGAGCCTGCAGCCGCAGCGTCTGGGCGAAGTGCCCAAACGCCTGGAAGCAGTGCGCGCCTTTGCCAAATTGCCTGAGGCAGACAGCCTTGCCGCTGCCAACAAGCGCGTAAACAACATCCTGAAAAAAGCCAGGGATGGTGCCAGCAAATTCGGGCAAAAACTGGATACGGCATTGCTGCAGGAAACGGCAGAGATCGAACTGCATCATGCACTGGGCAAGACAGCACCCGAAGCCGACAAGGCGTTCGAGCTGGGCGACTACGCTGCTTCGCTGCAATCCCTTGCCGCGTTGAAAACGCCGGTAGACGCATTTTTCGATCATGTCATGGTCAATGCCGAAGATCCGGACCTGCGTGCCAATCGCCTGACCCTGCTTGATGCTTTGTACCAGGCCATGAACCGCGTTGCTGACTTATCGAAACTGGCGGCGTAAGCTTTGTGAATTACATAGCGATCAGCGAAACGATTGCGGCGCCAGGCGCACGGAGCGCAACGACGATGACAGTACAGAAAGTACGGCAAGGAAGTGAGCGCCGCGCAACACCGAGACGCATCGTTGCAGCTATTGATATGGAATTCACAAAATGAAACTAGTTATCTTGGACCGCGACGGCGTCATCAACTACGACAGCCCCCACTTCATCAAGAGCCCGGATGAGTGGAAACCGATTCCTGGCAGTCTGGAAGCGATTGCCCTGCTCAACCAATCCGGTTTTCGCGTAGCGCTGGCGACCAATCAATCCGGTATCGGCCGCGGCCTGTTCGACATGGCGACGCTGAATGCCATCCACGACAAGATGTATCGTGCCCTGGGCCAGTTTGGCGGACGTATCGATGCACTGTTCTACTGTCCGCATAGTGCAGAGGCCAACTGCGACTGCCGCAAACCGAAATCCGGCATGATCGAGGACATCGCGCGCCGCTTTGCCATCGACCTCAAAACCGTTTACAGCGTGGGCGACTCCCTGCGCGACCTGCAGGCCAGTGCAGCGCTCGGCGCTCAAAGCATCCTGGTGCTGACCGGCAAAGGCACAAAAACCCTGGAAGAAGGCGGCCTGCCGGAAGGCACCTGGGTTTGTGCAGACCTCGCCGAAGCCGTTCAGCGCATTATCGCCCACGACAACAGCTGAGAACCGGCATGCTGGTCATCCTGCGCTCTCTGCTCTTCACGCTCGGCCAGTGGCTGTTCACGCTCATCTTCAGCCTGTTCGCCGTCCTGACATTTCCCTTCCACCCGATCACCCGCTACCGCATCATCTCGATCTGGGCGCGCTCCATGCTGTGGTGGCTGCGCGTGACCTGCGGCATCCGTTACCGCATCATCGGCCGCGAGAACATCCCGCAATCCCCCAGCATCATCCTCGCCAAGCACCAATCGGCATGGGAAACCCTGGCATTCCAGCAGATATTCCCGCCGCAGGTCTGGGTGCTGAAGCGCTCACTGCTCTGGATACCGTTCTTCGGCTGGGGACTGGCCATGACGTCGCCGATCGCCATCAACCGCAGTGCCGGTAGAGAAGCGCTGAAGCAATTGACGACCCAAGGCAAGGATCGCATGCAACAAGGTTTCTGGGTGGTGATCTTCCCTGAAGGCACACGCATGCCCCCCGGCACAAAAGGCAAATATCATATCGGCGGCGCATGGCTGGCAACGCACACCAGCGCCACCGTCGTTCCAGTGGCGCACAATGCCGGAGAATTCTGGCCAAAAAATTCATTCATTAAAAAACCGGGCACTATCATGGTCAGTATCGGCCAGCCGATCCAGGCTGCGGGATTGAAGCCGGATCAGCTCAACCAGCAGGTAGAGAACTGGATCGAGCAGGAAATGACTCAGTTGGAGCAAAGGTGAGTCAGTATCAACTCGCATTGCCAGATGGCGAACATATCTGCTATCAGCTTGAACGCCGGTCACGCAGAACCATCGGCCTGAAAATCAGCAGCAACGGACTGGTGGTGCATGCACCCAAACGTATCAGCCAACCACTGCTTGAAAAAGCGCTGCTTGAAAAAGCAGACTGGATTCGCAGAAAACTCACGCAGATCACTGCAAACCAGCCGGTGCCTTTACGCTGGGAAGATGGTGTGGAACTGCATTTCCTTGGCAACCCAATCAGGCTGAAGCTGAGCCAGGATAACGCCAACAGGAAGCCGGAATTCGAACATGGTGTCTTGCATCTTCGCCTGACCAATATCGTCGATGCGGAATTCGTGGCAAGCAAGGTAACCCAGTGGTACAAAAAGGCTGCGCTGACAGACTTTGCCCGCCGGCTCGAATTGTTCTCTACCAGGCTGGGCGTCGAATTACCCAAGCTCTATCTTTCCAATGCGCAGTCACGCTGGGGCAGTTGCAACAGCAAGCGGGAAATCCGCATCAACTGGCGCCTGTTGCAGGCACCGCCACATATACTCAATTATGTAATCTGCCATGAGCTGGCACACCTGAAAGAGATGAATCACTCAGCCCGGTTCTGGACGGTAGTTGAAAGCCTGCACCCCGAATACAAAAGCACAGAACGTGCATTAAAGCAGCTGGCCCCTCATTTGCATCGACTCTAGTCATTTGCATCGACTCCAGGCAAATCACTCTTTTATCCCTCTGTTTCTCCGTGCTATGCTTCACGGGCATTCCGCATATATCAACAAAAACAGGGAGGTTTCATGAGTTTCTCAGATGCAATCAAGATTTGTTTTCAAAAGTACATGGACTTTAACGGGCGTGCAAAGAGACCGGAGTTCTGGTGGTTTGCGCTCTTCTGCGTTGTAGTAAGCCTGGTATTGGGGATGGCCAGCAGCGCACTTTCCACACTTTTTTCACTCGCCACATTGCTGCCTTCACTGGCAGTAGGTGCGCGTCGCCTGCATGACACCAACCGCAGCGGCTGGTTACAATTGTTGTGGATCATCCCGCTGATCGGCTGGATCATCATGATCGTGTTCCTCGCCCAGCAAGGCAGTAGCGAAGACAATCAATACGGCTCAACCCCAGCGAACTGAGTCATCAAAAACTGACCCTTCAGGCTCAGGCTGAGGTACTCATCTCAGCCTGAGTGCATTCAACACCACAATCAGGGAACTGACCGACATACCGATTGCAGCCATCCAAGGCGCGAGCATGCCGGTTGCGGCAAACGGCAGGGCCAGCAGGTTGTAAGCCAATGCCCAAGCGAAGTTCTGGCGCACGACACTGCGGGTGAAACGACTGGTTTCAATCGCATGATCAATTTCCAGCAGATGCTCGCCAAGCAGCACAATATCCCCTGAAGCACGCGCCATCTGCGTACCGCTGCCCATGGCTATCGAAACCTGTGCTTTCGCCAACACCGGCGCATCATTGATGCCATCACCGACCATGGCGATCACTTCACCGCGTTGCTGCAGTTGCTCAATCAGTTCGAGTTTCTGTTCAGGCGAAGCCGAAGACTGCCAACTGAAGATGCCAAGCCGCCTGGCATAATCTGCAACCGTGGATTCAGTATCACCGCTCAGAATCGACACGACCAGGCCTTTGTCCTGCAAGGCTTTTACCAGCTCTTGGGCTTGTGGTCGTAACGTGTCTGCCATGATGAATGCTGCCAGATACTGCTCTTCATCGCTAAGCCAGACCAGCGTTGCACTCTCGGCAATTTCCGGGATATCCGGCACTTGCTGCAAGGCAGCATTCAGTTTCAGGTTACCAAGGTAATACTGTTTGCCGTTCAACAGCCCAGCCACTCCCAGCCCCGGACGATTACTTGCTTCTTCCAGCTGGTAAAGCTGTTCCTTGTTACCCGGCAATGTTTCACTGAAACTTTTCGCGTAAGGATGCTCGGAATGCTGCTCCAGGCTGGCGGCCAGTTTCAGGCACTCAGCCTCGCTCACTGAGGCAAGCGCAACAGTTCCCTGTAGCTGCGGACGCCCTTCGGTCAGGGTGCCAGTCTTGTCGAATACCACATGCGTCACTCTGGCCAGCATCTCCAGTGAATGGCCACGCGTCAGCAGCACGCCGCGTTTGACCAGGTGCGAGCCTGCTGCGGCGAAGGCCGCAGGCGCAGCCAACGATAAGGCACATGGGCAGCTGACCACCAGAATGGTGAGTACGATCTCGAGTACTCTTGATGGCTCGATCTGCATCCAGACCCAGCCAGTCATCGCTACCGCCAGCAACAGCGCATAGGTGAAATAAGCGGCGATCTTGTCTGCCAGCTCAGTCAGTCTTGGCTTCTCCGCTTGCGCCCGGTCAAGCAGGCGGCTGATACCGGCAATCACGGTATGTTCACCAACTGCGGTAACGCTTATAGTCAGCGGACTTTCGTAATTGATACTGCCGGCATACACTGTGCTGCCAACGGTTTTGACCAGCGGGCGGCTTTCGCCGGTCAGCAGGGATTCATCCGCACTGCTTTCGCCTTGCTGCACAACGCCGTCTGCGGCGATAGTCTCTCCCGGCTTGGCCATGATCAGGTCACCGGGCTTCAGCTCCATCAGCGGGACTATCTCAAGTTGCTGCTGCGCATTCAATCGTGATGCAACGGCAGGCACCAGGCGCAGGAGATTCTCTGCAGACTCGATCGATTTCTCGCGCGCATTACGCTCCAGAAAGCGTGTGGCGAGCAAAAAGAAAATCAGCATGGTCAGCGTGTCGTAATAGACTTCGCCCACACCGTAGTAAGTCGCCCAGATACTGCCGGCAAAGCCTGTAATCAAACCCAGGCTGATCGGGACATCCATCCCGAGCCGGCCGGTTTTGACACCGCGCCAGGCCGCCTGGTAGAACGGCCAGGCAGCATAGAAGATCGCCGGCACACTGAGCACCAGACTGAACCAGCGCAACAGCTGAGCGGTGGCAAACTCCAGGCCCTGTGCCGGCCCGGCATAGAGGGCCACTGCAATCATCATCACTTGCCCGGCGGAAAGACCGGCCACTGCCAGCCGGCGGAAATCTGCCTTGCGCTGTTTAAGACGCAACGCTTCCTGCTGCTGGGCACTAAAAGGATGAGCATGGTAACCGAGCTTGCGTATCTCGAGCAGGATGTCACTGAGCTTGATTTGCGAATCATCCCAGCTGATACGTGCACGATGCGAGCTGTAATTGATGGCGACTTGCTGGATACCCTTCAGCTGCTTCAAATGACGTTCATTGAGCCAGATGCAGGCGGCGCAGGTAATGCCTTCAAGGATAAGCGAAGCCTCCCTGGAATCTCCTTGCGAGACAGAGACAAAACTCTTCTGCACCTCGGGGTGATCATAGAGCATCAGTTCCCGGAGCTCATCAGGTACCAGGTCTTCAACGTTCTTGGGTAATTCGGTGCGATAACGGTAATAGTCTTCCAGCCCGTTTTCAACAATGGCATCGGCCACAGCCTGACAACCGTGGCAGCACATGGCGCGCTGCTGGCCTAGGACAACGGAGGAATAGCGGGTACCGGACGGTACAGGCAAGCCGCAATGGTAACAATCTGCCTGAGTATCGATGTCTGCATCCATCAGGAATCCCGCCGTCAGTGCAGATCAGTTTTCGAGGAACAACTGTTGTTGGCGCCGGAAGTAATGCTCATCCTGCTCGATGATGATTTCAGCCAGCCATTTTCCCGCATCCGGCAAGGTAAGTTCGGCCTGATAAAGTCCAGGCTCCGTTTCCGACAACTTCAAAGACTGATCATCGCGACTGTTGGCAACACGCCACAACCCCAGTTTCACCTCGGCGGCTTGTACCGGCAGCCCCTGCTTGTCCTGCAACAACAGCGAAATCACGGCTGATTGCCCGCTTTGCAGATTTTCCACTCCCTGCAATGTCGCCTGCCAGCCCAGTTCACGCTGCTGCTCTATCCTGGCCAGGTGAGCCTGATAGCTTTTGTTTTTATCATGCGGCACCGTGCCGGGGAACGCTGTATGCACTTTCTGTTTGTCCGGGTTAGGCAGGATAAAGCTGGTGATGCTGCCCGGCAAGCCGCGACTGGCGATCGAAAGCAATACGGCATTCAGAATCACCAGAAAAATGAAAAAGGCTATGATCAGCCTGGGGGCCCAATGCAGGGAGTGCTTCTTCTGCTGCAGGCTGCCGAACACCGCCAGCACGCCTGCATTGGCAATATAGACCGCAAAGTGTATGGCCAGCACATCGCCGCCTGCCCAATGTTGGCTGCTGTATGCAAGATACATCAGGAAAGGCGCCAGTGCGCTGAGGATACCTGCCCAGAAATTCGAAAGCCCGAATCGACGCGAAACGAAGAACAGCACGACAGCCAGTATCAGGCCGCCGAACAGGGTCTCCGTCATGGAGACTTCAGGAATCGACAAAATCATGTCCGCTTATTTGTTCCGCTTGCTGTTGAAATTCGCCTGGGCAATGACCGGCTCGACATCCGGGCTGGATGGTTGTACCTCGAATTCAAATACCTGCGTCTTCGCTGCAAGCTCCTCACTCAGGTCGACACGCGCACTAATGCTCAGGCTCTTGCCAGCGCGTACACGGATCTCGGGGATATCGCCGATATTCAATGACTCGGCAGGAATACCGCGCGCACGTAATTCATAGACTTCATCATGCTCAGTTTTATTGACGATATGAATCTGGTAGCGATTACGGATGCTGCCATCGGATAAAACTACATAAAGCGGCTGACGGGTTTGGCGTACGTTCACTTCGGTATCGCTACGCGTACCGATATTGTAGAAGAGGAACCCCATAGCCACGATCAAGGCTAGTGCATAGCCCCATACTTTCAGGCGCTTCCATTCAAGGTGTGGGTTCTGTGGTGTATCGCTGGCCAAGTTACGCTCGGAATCATAGCGGATAAGACCGCGCGGATAACCGACCGAATCCATGATGTTGTTGCAGGCGTCGATGCAGAGGCCACAAGAGATACACTGATATTGCAGGCCATCGCGAATATCGATCCCGGTGGGACAGACTTGCACACAAAAACCGCAATCTATGCAGTCGCCATGACCTTTTGCCTGACGCTCTTCGCGCGTCTTCAAGCCAGCCTTGGGCAACGCCCTGCCAGCAGTACCTTCGCCGCGTCTGGCATCGTAACTTACGGCCAGCGTGTCCGCTTCATACATCACGCCCTGAAAGCGCGCATAGGGACAACCGACGGTACATACATGCTCACGCACCACACCTGCGGCCAGGTAAGTCGTCGCCGTAAGGATAAGTACTGTCAGATAGCCTGCATGGGCAGCCTGGCCAGTAAAAAAGTTTTCGACAAATGCGGGCGCATAACCGAAATAGAGAGCGAAGGTCATCGCTGTCCAGAATGAGACCAGCAGCATCAAGGCATGTGAACCACCGACCTTGGCAATCTTTTCTGCATTCCATGGCTGGCTTTTCAGTCTCAACCTTGCTGGGCGCTCACCCTGCAGCATATGTTCTATCAGGATGAACAGGTCTGACCACAAGGTCTGAAAACAGAAATATCCGCACCAGGCGCGGCCAATCAAACCGGTTATGAAGAACAGCAGTGCCGCTGCAATGAACAGCAGCATTGCCAGCCAGAAGATATCCTGCGGGTAGACAATCAGATCGAAGATAAAGAACCTGCGCGATTCGAGATCGAACATGACAGCCTGGTCTGCGGCGCTGTTACGTGACCATGGCAGCCACGGCAGGAGAAAGTAAACCGAATAAGCCACTGCCATGACGGCAGTTTTGAAATTACGGAATTTGCCCTTGACCGACCGGGTGACGATCGGGATATGCTTGTTCAATAAAGGCGACTGCCTGGTGTTGCTCGCTTCCATAGCTTGATTGACCCGTCATACATTACGATTGATGCCATACATCGGCTGCTTGTATAGACACCTAAAAAGCATAAAGGCTCACTGCTGTGTGAGCCTTTATCTGGATTAGTACAGAATTACTTGCCGCCGCCCAAACCTTGATGCACGTAGACGGTCAACAGTTTGATCTGATCTGGTTTCAAACGATTTTCCCAGGTTGGCATAACGCCCCGGTTCAAACCGCCAGCAATTACATTCTTGATAGCCTTGAACTTTTCTTCCGGGTCTTCCATTTCAGGGATATTGGCCCATAACCAGATCTTGTCGGTCAGGTTGGCTGAACCCAGGCCTTCCTTGCCTTTGGCATCTGCACCGTGGCAGGCATAGCATGCCGCTTTGTCAGACTGGAACAGCTTGGCACCCAGCTCTGCACTGGCAGCGTCATGCGGCTCACCGGACAGGCTCAGCACATAATTTGCGGCCTGAGTGATTTCCTCATCGGAAATGATTTCCTTGAAAGGCGGCATATAGCCCTGACGGCCATGGACGATGACATCCTGAATCTGCGCATAGCTGGAACCATACTGCCAGTGGTCGTCGGTCAGGTTAGGGGCAAAACCGATCACGCCCTGACCGCCAGTCTGGTGACATGGTGCACAGTTGTCGGAGAACAGTGTCTTACCGGCAGAAGTCACGAACTGCATCAGCTCGGCATCCTGCGCAATCTGGTCGAACGGCGTTGCAGCCACTTTATCGAACCACTGCTTTTGCGCGGCATGCAACTCATTCATCTCAACCATGTATTTGGAGCGCATATTCCAGTGCGTGGTTTTCTCGACTTCCGTACCATCTACCTGGGTAGCTGTGTAGGTAATGGAGTTGAGGCCGGGAACACCCTTGGTATAAGTGCTGCCGATCGGCCACGCCGGGTAGAACAGCCAGTAGACCACTGTAAAGATTGCAGTGAGGTAGAAAGACCACACCCACCATCTCGGCAGCTGATTGGTAAGTTCTTCAATGCCGTCCCAGGCATGTCCGGTGGTTGGCACGCCGACGGTCTTCTTGACTCTGGACTTTGGCTGTTCGTTGCCGCTATTTGTTGTATTTTGCTGACTCATATCACTTACCCTTGAACTCTATCTCGTCATCTTCCAGCGGAATGTTTTTGTAACTTTCCAACCTCTCGCTCCGTCTGCGGCTACCGTAAACATAGAACAGGATGCCGCAAAACAGAGTAAAGAAAATCAACAAAGCCAGCGGCTTGGTGTTTTCAAAATTGGTAAACCACAAGAGCAACTCTGTCATCGCGATTTCCTAACGGAATTTCACAAAGTAGTCGTCGTCGTATTTCTTGAAATCAACCATCGTACCCAGCATTTGCAGATAAGCTACCAGCGCATCCATCTCCGTCAGCTTATCCGGATTGGTGTCGTAGTTGCCTTGTTGCGCCTGTTCGATCAGGTTCTTTTCCGCATCCGGGATATGCAGGTACTTGGCAACGTCTGCACCGAACTCCTGCACATTGCGCTCATATTCTGCCTGGCTTTCCGAATACGGAACACCGGTCTTGCGCAATGCACGCAACCTCAAGCCAACATCTGAATAATCCAGGTCAGTCGATGCCAGCCATGGATAGTTCGGCATCACGGATTGCGGTACCAGCGAACGCGGCGCGGTTAAATGCTGGGTCTGCCAGTCATTGGAATACTTGCCGCCAACACGTGCCAGATCCGGGCCGGTACGCTTTGAACCCCACTGGAATGGGTGGTCGTACTTGGATTCTGCGGCCAGTGAGTAATGTCCATAACGCAGGGCTTCATCACGGAACGGACGAATCATCTGCGAATGACACAGATAACAGCCTTCGCGGATGTAGATGTCGCGGCCACGTAATTCCAGCGGCTTGTATGGGCGTACGCCTTCGACTTTTTCCACCGTCTCCTTGATGAAGAACAGCGGAATAATCTCGACCATACCGCCGACGCTGATAGCGATCATGGTAAAGACCAATAAAATACCCAGGTTACGTTCAATCTTGTCGTGCTTCATGCTGACTCCAGATTCTTTACTTTTCTATTCGGCCGCTTAACCCGCATTCGGGCTCAGCTTGCCTTCACCTTCAATACCTGCGGCTTCAACACCCACGCTGCCTTTACGGATGGTTTTGTAAACGTTGTAGCACATCAACACCATACCAGCGAGGAAGAAGGCACCGCCAACTGCACGCATGATGTAGAACGGATGCGCTGCAGCAACAGACTCAACGAAGGAGTACTGCAGGTTACCGAAGTCATCGAAAGCGCGCCACATCAGGCCTTGCATGATGCCGGAAATCCACATCGCCGTGATGTAAAGCAGGATACCGATAGTCGCCAGCCAGAAGTGGACATTAATCAACTTCGAGCTGTGTATAGGCGTATTCCACAAGCGCGGCACCAGGTGGTACAGACTGCCAAAGGAAACCATTGCCACCCAGCCCAGAGCGCCGGAATGCACGTGACCAACAGTCCAGTCGGTGTAATGCGAAAGTGCATTCACATCCTTCAGCGACATCATCGGGCCTTCGAAAGTGGACATGCCGTAAAAGGACAGGGCCACAATCAAGAAACGCATGATCGGGTCAGTACGCAGCTTGTCCCATGCACCTGACAAGGTCAGGATACCGTTGATCATGCCGCCCCATGAAGGCAGTAGCAGCATGATGGAGAATGTCGCAGCCAGCGTCGATGTCCAGTCAGGAATCGCTGTCCAGTGCAAGTGGTGAGAACCCGCCCACATGTAAAGGAAGATCAGTGCCCAGAAGTGGATCACGGACAGACGATAGGAATAAACCGGGCGGCCAGCCTGCTTGGGCACAAAGTAGTACATCATGCCGAGGAAGGCTGCTGTCAGGAAGAAACCTACGGCATTGTGGCCGTACCACCACTGTGTCATGGCATCTTGTGCGCCAGAGAACAGGCTGTAGGACTTCATTGAGAACAACTCAACAGGAACTGCGAGATTATTGAATACATGCAACAGGGCGGTTGCGAGGATGAATGCCAGGAAGAACCAGTTGGCAACGTAGATATGCGGCTGCTTGCGCTTCATCAGCGTGCCAACGAACACCACCAGGTAAGCCACCCAGACAAACAGGATCAGCAAGTCGGTCGGCCATTCCATTTCGGCATATTCACGGCCCTGGCTGTGACCAAGCACGTTGCCGAGCGCTGCAAACACGATGGCGGCCTGCCAGCCCCAGAAAGTGAAATTGGCCAGCCCATCACTGAAAAGCCGCGCCTGCGAAGTGCGCTGCACTACATAGTAGGAAGTCGCGAACAGTGCGCTACCACCAAAACCGAAAATCACGGCACCCGTATGTACTGGGCGCAAACGGCCAAAGGTAATGTAGGGGCTATCAAAATTAAGTATCGGGAATGCCAGCTCGGAGGCGATATAAACGCCAACAAACATGCCAATTGCACCCCAGATTAATGTCATGATGGTGAATTTACGGACAATATCGTAGTTATATTGCTCGTTAATGCTCACCGTTGCTGCTGTACCCGTCGCTGCCATCACTACGACTCCCGAAATTCAAACCTGACCAAAGACCTAAAAGTTACAGAGATTACTCAGAAACTTCTTCCACAAACAAAACTGTTAAACCTTGCTGCAAATGCAACAAAGCAGAATATTATAGACTTCTTACAGCCCGCTAAACAACCCAAAAATTAGCCAGAAACCCTGATTAAGTGACTATGCAGGCGTATTGCCACGTTGTGCGGCGCCCGCCTGGTTGCCTATCCATCTGATATGTCTCATGTTTGCGCACCCGCTGCGAGCGCCCTTCACCTCGCCACACCACACCACCTGGCTCAGAGGCCTTCTAAAGCAAGCGGCTTAAATCGTGCGCAATCTCTTGCGGCTTCTGGCCGTACTTCAGGTATACCCGAATCTTTCCTTGCTTATCATAGACATACACACCAGCACTATGATCGAAGCTGTATCCGCTTTGCCCGGCTTCCTGCTGTTTTGCGTAGAAAATCTTGAAAGCCTTGGCGGTCTGGTCGATTTCTTCCGTTGTTCCCCTCAAGCCGACAAAACGGCTATCGAATGATGGCACGAACTGCGCCAGAACCTCCTGCGTGTCCCGCTCCGGGTCAACCGTGATAAACAGAACCTGCACCTCATCGCTGTTCTTTCCCATCAACCTCATGGCTGCAGCCATATCCGCCATGGTGGTCGGGCAGATGTCCGGGCAATGCGTAAAACCAAAGAACAAGGCAATGACCTTGCCCTTGTAATCAGAAAGCTGCCTGACCTCGCCATGATGATCGGTCAGCTTGAAGCCTGTAGCGAAATCGGCACCCGTGATATCCGTCCCGAAAAACGGGACTTCTTCACTGGAGGAACTGCAGGCTGAAAGCAGGACAACCATAAGGGCCGTCAGGAAATAAGCAAAATATCTGGTCACGATTTAGCCTTGATTTTTAATCTGGAATTTAAAACTTGTGCTCGAAAGGATTCTAGCACGCCCCGGGTGGCATGAATTCTGCAGGCAGCATTGACGCATGATTTCTCAAAACATATTGAAGCCATATCGATATTAAGAGAAAAGCTCAAACAATCCAGAAAGTTAAGTATGGTTCACCGAAGCATTAACTGTAAAATCCAATGATTACACTGCACCCATAAGCCATGTTTTTAAATTTCATACAAAAATGCCATAAACAGGGCTTGAAAGCCGTCATTGCCAGCTTGTCAATTTACGCCTGCCTGGCCGCTCCAATATCCTTCGCGGGACCCGTGCTTCCCGATCCGGCCAACATCCCCAAAGCAGAACCGCAACAAGAATTCCCGCAAATCGAAGTTCCCGGCGTTGAGGACAAAGCCCGGCCAGCCATACAGCAACCTTCAGGCGAAGAGGCCATCCTGGTCCAAGTCGATGCTTTCATCTTTTCAGGCAATACATCGATTGCCGATCACCAACTGGCCAGCCTCATAAGCCATTTCACCGGTCGACAGCTCAGCATCAGGGATTTGAATCAGGCGGTTGACATATTGACATTGCACTACCGGGAACAAGGCTTTCTACTTGCCCAAGCTTATTTGCCAGAGCAGGAAATCAGCAGCAACACCATAGAAATCGCCATTATCGAAGGCCAACTCGGCGAACTGGAATTCAGCCCAGCCGAAGGGCTTGACGAAACATTTCTCAGATCGGTCGCCAAACGCCAGTTGCAAACTGCTGACACCATCCGCGAAAACAACCTGATACGCAATGTCACCATACTCAACTCGTTTCCCGGCATCAAGGCTATAGCGCAACTCAATCCGGGTGCAAAGACAGGCACCAGCGATGCGACCATCACGCTGGAAAAAGAACCGCGCTGGCGGGGCATTCTTTCCGCCAACACTTTTGGCAACCGGTACACCGGGCGGGAAGTGCTCAATGGCACGCTGTTCCTGAACAACCTGACTGGCAGAGGAGACCAGGCAACGCTCAACTTGTTGTCATCCAATCATGAAGGTCAGCGAGGCATCCAGCTGGGTTACCTGTTACCTGTGCATGCATCAGGCACATTGCTCAGTTTCAACTACAGCTATGTGGATTATCGGCTGGGTGGAGAATTCTCCGCCCTGAAGGCTTCGGGAGATAGCGAATACATCAGCATTGGACTGGACCAACCGCTGATTCGCTCCAGGCATCGGAACCTGACAGCCAGGACCCACATTTCCCACAAGGAAGTCAGCGACGATGTAGCGACATTTCTGTTGAAAAACCGTCGAAATATAGACGCGCTGGACTTCAGTTTATATGCTGACAGGCGCGACAGAACATCCAGTGGATTCAGCCAATTAGGCATCAACATAAAAGCCGGTCACGTCGATTTTCGCAATGATGTCGCCCAAGGCCTTGACGACACCGGCGCCGAAACCGCAGGTGAGTTCATCAAATACAACCTGTTCGCATCGCGCATCCAGCCTGTCTCCCAACGCATCAACCTGATCATGCATGCTGAATATCAAGGCACCAACAAGAACCTGGACAGCGCCGAAAAGCTTTCCATCGGGGGCATCAATCGCTGGCGTGCATTTGCCGAATTACCCACCTCAGCAGACCGGGGCCTGATTGCAGGGTTCGAATTGCGGGCCATGCTCGCCCAGGAAAATATACTGGCAAGCTTTTTGCGGACTACTACATTGAGCCCATATGTCTTTTATGACGCAGGCCGCGGAATTATCAATCACTCGGCCCTCAGCGAAGACAACCATGTGAGATCGACGCATGCCGGCTTGGGAGTGGACGCCACTTTCGCTCAACGCTGGTATCTGGGCCTGGCGCTCTCGCATCAGAAGCGTGATATCGATGGCAGCGGATCGGAACGCGAAACCCGCGCATGGGGACAGGTACAGATGGCGTTTTGAGGAAAGCCAATCCAGATAACTGGGGTCATGCAAACAGGCTACATGCAAACAGCCTATAGCTAACAAATTGACAAATATTGAAAATGCACAAAGCAAAATTTGAAGGGGATCAAGCCGGGTTCAAACTGAAACCCGCGGCCAGAATCAGCCTGCTTCTGGCATTCTCAGTGGCTGCTGCAATGAACGCCGGGACAGTATTCGCGCTACCAGCCGGGGAACAGGTCGCTGCCGGCACGGCAACATTCCAGCGCCAGGGTAATACCCTGCGCATCGACCAGACCTCGCAAAAAACAATCGTGAACTGGCAGTCCTTCGGCATCGCCGCCCACGAAGCCGTCAACCTGTACCAACCAAAGCATGGCACTGCCCTCTTCCGGGTATTGGGCTCCGACCCTTCACAAATCTACGGCAAACTGACCGCAACCGGCAGCCTGTATCTCAGCAACCCCAATGGCATCCTGTTCGGGCCGGGCGCACAGGTCGACGTCGGTAGCTTGGTCGCCACCACCATGCGCATCAGCGACCAGGACTTCCTGGCTGACCGCTTGCATTTTTTCTCTGAATCCGATGCCTCTGTCGTCAACCAGGGAGTGATCCGGACC
>PHCD01000126.1 GCA_002842135.1 Betaproteobacteria bacterium HGW-Betaproteobacteria-8
GCCCGCGAGAGTGGCATGAGAGGAAGAGATAATGACTTATGTAGTGACTGAAAACTGTATTCAATGCAAATACACCGATTGCGTGGATGTCTGCCCTGTAGACTGTTTTGTTGAGGGCCCCAACTTCCTCGCCATTAACCCTGATGAATGTATTGACTGCACCCTGTGCGTGGCAGAGTGCCCGGCTGAAGCGATTTTCGCCGAAGATGACGTACCTGCAGACCAGCAGGAATTCATCGCCCTCAATGCACGTCTGGCACAGGTATGGCCAGTCATCAGCAGCAGAAAGGATCCGCTGCCTGATGCCGATGCCAACAATGGCCGTACCGGAAAACTGCCTGAACTGGTCGAATAATCTCAACCGGATTGATTCAGTCGTAAAAAAAAATGGGAACCTCGGTTCCCATTTTTTATTTCAGTTACAAGCATCTCATCAAACCCCGCCTGCACACCCATTTCTTCGGCAAGGCAGATAACCCTAGATAGACAATACCCATAACGAAGTTAGTTCAGCTTGACGCGCCGCATGCAAAGGATCTGACTGATCCGCGCTTTTTGGATGCCGCGGCTTGATATCAAGCTTTTCAATCACATGCAGCCCCGCGTCCGCAAACATCTGCAACAACTGCTGACGTGACCTTAGGCCAAGATGCTCTGCCAGGTCAGACAATATCAGCCAGCCTTCTCCGCCCGTTTCCAGGTGTTCCGCCAATCCATTCAGAAACCCCTTGAGCATGTGACTGTCCGGATCGTAAATGGCATGATCCAATCGGCTGTTGGCACTGGCAGGCAGCCATGGCGGGTTACAAACAATGAGCTCAGCCTTGCCCGGCGGAAAAAGATCGGTCTTGATCACTTCCACCTGCTTCTGCAATCCCAGTCTCCGGATATTCTCTTGCGCACAAGCAATCGCCCGCTCATCCATATCGGTCGCAATCACATGCGAAATGCCGCGCTTCGCCAGTAGCGCCGCAATCACTCCGGTACCGGTGCCGATATCGAATGCCCGTTGCCTGTTGCCGAGCGGCACCTGCGCTACCAGTTCCAGATATTCCCCGCGCACCGGCGAATATACCCCGTAATACGGATGGATCTTCGCCCCCAGCGCCGGAATCTCTACACCATTCCTGCGCCACTCATGCGCGCCGATCACTCCCAGCAACTCGCGTAGCGATACCAGTGAGTCTTCACCTGTTTCACCATACGCCTCGAGACAGGCTGGCTTGACGTCCGGCGCCCGGCGTAACGGTATCGTGTATTGTGCATCAAGCGGAATCAGCAGCATGCCAAGAATGCGTGCCCGCTGTAACTGGGCTTGCCGATACAGATGAAACGCTTCCAGCAACGTTGCCGGCGGTTTTCTGGCAGGTTTTTTGTCGATGCGACGAGCCATAGCCTGCAGCAACTGCCGGGCATTCTGGTAATCACCGCGCCAAAGCATGGCTGTGCCTTCGCAGGCATAACGATAGGCTGCATCTGCCGTCAACCGATCGTCAGCCACGACGATGCGCTGTGGCACTTTTGTAGCGTTCTCCGAGCGCCAAAGCGCCAATTGCGTCTTGCCGTCTTCAGTCCAGACTGCGTGCGCTGCATCATTCATGTCGGGCAGCCTTACCGTTTAATAGCCGGGATTTGCGTACAGCCAGCCAGCCGATACTGACATAAGCCGCCATCGCCATCGCCAGGCCTAGAGGATGATCCCAGACCAGCGGCACGATCATGCCGGCGGATACCGTAGACAGCAGCATTTGCACGAAAGCCTGGCCTGAAGCAGCGGTGCCGCGTATGCGCGGATGCCGGTCCAGTGCCGCTATGGAAAGAATTGGCATGGCCAGCGCCATACCGATATTGAATAATGCTACCGGCAGGATGTTGTAGACGAAATGCGGCGGCAGGAAATAACAGACCAGCAGATTGCCCAACACCATCAGGCTCATCCAGGCATAGGCGATCTGGATCACTTTCCTGGACGACATGCGACCGGCAGCCCGCTTGGCCAGATAGGAGCCCAGCACCATGCCGAGGACGGTTGGGATAAACAGCCAGCCAAACTGGTATTCAGTCAGATTCAGGTGCTGGATCAGAAACACCGGGCTGGATAGCACATAGATGAAGAAACCGGAGAAATTGGCACCCAACGCAATGACTACAAGATTGAACTCACGATCGCTGTAAACGGTTTTATAGCTGCTCAACACACTTTTGGTGGAAAGCGGAATACGCTTCTCCGCCGGCATGGTCTCTGGCAAGTATTTCATGGCAGCCCACAGCGACAATGCCGCATACGAAGCAAGAAACACGAAGATCGCCTGCCAGTGAATACCAAGCAACAGTCCGCCAATCACCGGTGCCACTGCCGGCGCGATGCCGAACAGCATCTGCACCGTGGCCATGACACGCTGAGCCTGTGCCCCCTCGAACAGATCGCGCACCATGGCACGTGCCACCACATTACCGGCACCGCCGCCTATGCCCTGCAACACGCGGAAGAACCACAACGTCTCGACGTTAGGTGCCAGTGCGCAACCGATGGAAGCGAAGACAAACAGGCCCAGACCCCACTTGATTGCAGAAATGCGCCCGATCGCATCCGAAATGGCACCATGCCACAGGGTCATCAAGGCATACGGCAGCAGGTAGAAAGTCAGGCTTTGCTGCACTTCTACCGTACTGGCCCCAAGGTCGCGTTCCAGCGCACCAAATGCCGGCAGATAGGTATCGATGGCGAAAGGCGCCAATGCCGCCAGGCTGGCAAGCACGAGAACCAATACTGTGTTGGATGACTTCATACAGAATTATCCGAAATAAAAAACGCGCCTTGCGGCGCGTTTCCATTATAGACCGAATCTTCAGGCCGGCTCAGGGCAAAGCATGAAACTCTTTGGTACGCTCTTCCAACTCACCGCTGATGACCTTCTTCGAGTTCTTGTCATTGCGGAAGATGATCGGTTGCGCCTGCAGTTGCGGATTCTTCGCGTCCTCGATAGCCTTCTCAATGATGTGGTGATGCGGAGAAAGTGAACATACCGGATCGGCTGTCTCAGCATCGCCAGTGAGCAGGAAAGCCTGACAACGACAACCACCCAGATCCTTTTCCTTTTCAGCGCAGTTTCTGCATGGCTCCTTCATCCAGCTGTCACCACGGTATTTATTGAATGCCGGGGAATCTTTCCAGCTCCAGCCCAGTTCGTCATCCTTGACGTTAGGGAACTTCATGTTCGGCAAGACACGCGCAGAATGGCAAGGCAGCACATCGCCATTGGCCGTCACGATCATGAACACCTCGCCCCAGCCATTCATGCACTTCTTGGGCCTGTCGGCGAAGTAGTCAGGCACAACGAAAAAGACCTTCATCTTGCTACCGGACTTGGCGCGATATTCGTT
>PHCD01000023.1 GCA_002842135.1 Betaproteobacteria bacterium HGW-Betaproteobacteria-8
CACCGCTGCAGGCTGTTGGTCTTTACCACCCATTGCAGATGGACAAGCCTGTGTATTGACGTCACGAGCGAACGGAGAATGTTTCTCGACTTTAACTGGACGGCCGGTCTTCAGGTCAACCTTTTCAGCCCAGTTTACGGTGACAAACTTGTTGGCACGGAGCAGAGTGCCGTCCTTGCGGTCAAGCACATAAGCAAAACCATTACGGTCAAAGTTGACCAGAGCGTCATGCTTCTTGCCGTCAACCACCAGGTTATCAACCAGGATGTTTTCGTTCACACCGTCATAATCCCATTGGTCGAATGGAGTTTTCTGGTATGCCCAAACCATTTCACCGGTGTCAATCTTGCGGGCCATGATGGTCATGGACCATTTGTTGTCCCACTTACCAATACCAGTCTTTGGATCAGTTTGATTACACTTGGCGTGAGTCAGGTTGCCGCCTGTTTCACCGCAGCGATAGGAAGGCGACCAGTGGCCTGGGTTGCCGGTACCGGCGTACATGATGCGAAGTTTTGGATCATAGCTGAACCATGCCCATGGAGCGCCACCACCGATTTTCCACTCGTCACCTGGATAAGTCAGACCGGTGTTCTGGCCATACAGACCATAGTGCGGATTGGCTTTGTTGGTTTCCGGCGTCATGCACAGATCCTTGTCCGAACCCGTGCTATGACACTTCCAGACTTCCTTGCCGGTCTTCAGGTCATAGGCAACGGTACGGCCGCGAGCCGCGAATTCGTCACCGCCGAAGCCGGCAATCACCAGGCCTTCTGCAACCATGGCAGGACCGGAATGCGTTTCACCTTTTTCAGGATAAGCATGCTTGGTCACCCAGATTTCCTTGCCAGTACTTGCATCCAGGGCGATCAGGAAGCCGTCCAGCGTGTGAAATACCACTTTGCCGTCGGCATAGTTCAGGCCGCGATTGATGGTGTCACAGCAGGCACGAGGCACTGCAGATTCATCACGATCGGTTTTCTTGGTGTAATTCCATATCTGCTTTGGATGGTCAGGATCGCTCAAGTCGAGTGCTTGAACGATATTTGGCCAGGCACTGACAAAAAACATCATGGTCTTGCCATTGTGTTCCACCACGACTGGCTGACCTTCATGGCCGCGAAGTGTGCCGGTGGACTGCGACCAGGCATACTGCAGCTTGCTAACGGTCTTGGTGTTGATATCACTCAACTGACTGTGGCGGTGCAAGGACAGGTTCTGACCCGGTGCTGCCCACATATTGTGGTCTTTGCTGCGCTTGATGATTTCCTCATTCGCTGAGGCCTGGCTGGCAATGCCGAACATTGCCAGCGCACCCAGTGCCGCATATACCCCCCGCAGCATTAGTTGTTGCTTTCTCATACATCCTCCTTGTTCTGATTTTGGAACTAACGCTCTTCCCCTTGACTGCCGAGGACGCACAGACACTATAGGGATGTAGCGAAAAGCCAGAACGAGTGTATTTCCTGAATAGCGCTAGGAGTAATTCCCATGTTTGCCGGGAATAAAATCCAGATGGAAGTGAGAAAATAACAAGGTATAGAAATGAAAATTGCTTCAATTATCTCGCAGCGTGGCGTTCATCAAGCTTCTTGGGCATCCATTCCGATGCCAGCAACTTGCCGCGCGCAATCTGTTCGGCTGTCATCCTGGCAGCTATCTGATCTCTTTCTGCAATGGCAAACTCATGATTCTGCGTGGCTGCAAGCTGGTACCACTTATAGGCATGCACCGGGTCCGCCGAAACACCCACGCCGTCGCGATACATCTTGCCCAACTCGTACTGGGCCTTGAAATGCCCCTGTTCAGCGGACTGGCTGATCCAGTGAAAACCCAGCTTGGGATTCTTTTCCATGCCACGACCTTCAACGTAGTTCTTGCCCAACACCAGTTGTGATTTGAAATGCCCCTGTTCGGCTGCCTTGCGATACCACTCGTTGGCGGCCTTGTCATCCTGCTTGACGCCGCGGCCCAAGGTAGTAACCCGGCCCAGCGCGAACTGCGACAGGGCATGGCCTTTGCCAGCCGCCATTCGAAACCATTTCGCCGACTGCACATCATCACGCTCGACCCCCTGGCCCATCGCATACATGACGCCAAGATTATAGGCAGAATCAACATTGCCTTTACTCGCCGCCTTTCTGTACCAGGCAGCCGCTTCTGTGAAATTCTGCCTGATTCCCTGACCTTCGTCATACATCATGCCGAGGATATGCTGGGACTTTTGGTCACCCTGCTCAGCCAGAGGCTTGAACTCCTTGTAAGCCTTTACATAATCTCTTTGCACGAATGCCGCCTTGCCCTCCTCAAACCCGGCATAGACTGCTGATGAAGAAGCTGCCACACACATTACCGTCAGCGCGCTGATTACAATTGACTTCATACTTTTACCTTTCATTAAGTTTGGCCCTCGATGACGCCATAGCGTATGGCCAGGCGCACCAGTTCAACCGGGCTGGATATACCAAGTTTCTGCTTCAACAGCGTTTGATAGTTAGCCACTGTTTTCTGGCTGATTTTGAGTGTCTCGGAGATCGCTTCAACTGAATGTCCCTCGGCCAGCAAGCGGAATACCTCGAATTCACGCCCAGATAATTTGCGTACCGGGTCATCTTCGCCTGTGAGGCTCTGCAAGGCGATTTTTTGCGCGATCGATGGGCTGATCCAGGTGCGCCCTACCATCGCCTCATGTACGGCATTCAAAAGGTCGCCAGCAACGCCGGACTTGGCGATATAACCCTTGGCCCCTGCGCTCAGCGCTTGCGTCGCAAATGCGGCATTTTCATGCATGGAAAAAATGATGACCCGCGCACTCGGGTAGCGTGACAGGATACGCCGCAAGGCTTCCAGCCCGCCCATACCGGGCATCGACATATCCATGACAAGGACATCGGGCTTGTACTCACCGTACATCTGGTAAGCCTGCTCTCCCGTGCCGGCTTCGGCAATTACAAGTACGCTGTTATCCTGTTCCAGCAGGCGCCGCAGACCGGATCTGACTACAGCATGGTCGTCTGCCAACATGATGCGATAAGAATTGCTCATAAGCTCTCTTCTATGTGGGTTGGGAGTTGTACCGAAATCTTGGTGCCTTTGTCAGGGGCAGTGGTCAAACAAAAACTGCCACCTAGCCCCTCTACACGTTCACACATACCAGCCAGACCATAACCGCTGGCGAAGTTATCTGGAACGAAACCTTTGCCATCATCCTCAAGCTCGATAGCAAGACTTTCATTCGCACGATTCACTGTGAGCATCACTCTTCTGGCTTGGGCATGGCGTGTGATATTGGTCAACGCCTCCTGGACGATGCGATAGGCAGCCAGTGCGACCTCCTCTTCCAGATCACCCAAGTCTTTGGCAATATTGATGCAACTTGAGATACCGCGATTACGCTCCCGCCAGCCATACACATATTCATCCAACGCAATCGAGAGTCCGAGTTCATCCAGCACACCCGGGCGCAGGCGTTGCAACATGCTGTGCACCATGTCCAGAATCTGCATGGAAACTTCGGTAATAGCGTTGGCACTCCTTTTGGCTGCCTCCAGGCTCTTGCTGTTGGCGATTGCCATGGCATCGACATTGATAGCAGTCATGCATTGACCGATCTCATCATGCAATTCGCGCGCAAGGTTTTTGCGTTCATCCTCCTGCAGGCGAATGATTTTTTGCGTCATGCGATGGTTGCTTTTGATACTCTGCTGCAGCGTCTGCGCCATCGCATTGAATTTGACACTCAATCCTGCCAGCTCCGGCAGTTTGAATTGCGGCAGGCGGGCATTCAAATCCCCCTCTTCAAGCGCGTTCAAGGCATTGACCACACTACCAACCGGATGCAGGGCGGTCCTGACGGCCCAATAAACAATGGCATTCACCGCCACAAAGAATATTGCCACCAGCCATAACAAACCCTGCGTATCGTTCCATATTTCGGCAATTTCAAAAGAACTGTCCGGTGTAATCACCAGCTCACCGATAGCCCTGCCGCTGGCATAAATCATGCGCCGGACTTCCCCGCCATCCATTGGAGTTACATCCATCAACCTGACAAACCAGCGTGGGGGAGCATCCTCGTCAGGCGTTTGCTCGTGCCGATTGCTGTCTCGCAACCTGCCAAACCGGTCATAAAATTCAATCTTCAAATGGCGGATATCCGCAAGCGACTCCAACCTGAAGATTGAGGCACGGTTAACATCCGCCCCATTCAGCCAGGCATAATCGGAGGTGTAATGCAGGATTTCTGCGTCCAGCAGATGCGAAGCCAGGGATGCTGTAGATTGCACTTCAGCCCGGACATCCTCACGTGCGCTTTGGACCGAAAGTATTGCACCTATGGAAATCACGATGAACAACAATAGCGTGATCATCAGATTCAGGCGGACCGTCAGGCTCATATTCAGCTGCATCTTCAAAAAGCGTTTCATTGTAGAGACTTCCACACAAACAAAAATGGGAAAAACTCCCGAGTGATGGGTTGAAAGGTTACAGTCCAAAAGCCCGCAATATTCATGCCTTTAGCTGAATGTCACCAAACCACTGAATTTATTAAGATATTTTTATTGAAGCCAAAGTTGGCATGATTGAAAGTAGCCAGCCTGGCTGTATACAGCCAATGGCTCGAATCAATGAAGAAGAGAGATTTATTTAAACTGTTTATGGCCGCAAGAAAGGGCCGCAAACATACTAGACGGCGACTGGGGCCTTGATGGCAGGATGTGGATCGTATTGCTCAAGCGTGAAATCTTCGTACTTGAAGCTGAAAATATCGTGGATATCAGGGTTGATGCGCATCACTGGCAATGCACGCAATTCACGCGAAAGCTGTTCATTAACCTGTTCCAGGTGATTAAGGTAGATATGGGCATCGCCAAGCGTGTGCACGAAATCGCCAGGTTTAAGCCCGCAGACCTGCGCCACCATCATGGTGAGCAGCGCATATGATGCAATATTGAAAGGCACACCAAGGAAAATATCGGCGCTGCGTTGGTAAAGCTGACAGGAGAGTTTCCCGTCTGCCACATAGAACTGGAAAAAGGCATGACATGGCGGCAGCTTCATCTTGTCGACATCAGCCACGTTCCAGGCCGAAACAATCAGGCGGCGGGAATCCGGCGTGTTTTTGATGGCATTGACCACTTGCGTGATCTGATCGATATGGGTGCCATCCGGCTTTGGCCAATTGCGCCACTGATAGCCATAGACCGGGCCAAGATTGCCTTCCGCATCCGCCCATTCGTCCCAGATGGTGACACCATTTTCCTTGAGATAGGCAATATTGGTGCTGCCTTGCAGAAACCAGAGCAGCTCATGGATGATGGACTTCAGGTGCACCTTCTTGGTGGTCAGGAGCGGAAAGCCTTCTGCCAGATTAAAGCGCATCTGGTAGCCAAAAACAGAAAGCGTCCCTGTGCCTGTGCGGTCTTCCTTCTTGTGGCCGTGCTCCAGCACGTGACGCATCAAGTCGTGATAGACCTTCATGGCAGATTCCTTTTAGCTGTGTTCGACAATAAACTGTTTGATGGCATCCACATCGGCGTCCATCACGACAAAGCGCTGCGGAAGATTTTCCAGGCCGGCCAGATCGGCAGGACGCTCCGGCTTCTGCCCAAGGGCTTCGACGATAGCGTCTTCAAATTTTGCAGGCAATGCAGTCTCCAGCACCACCATCGGAACACCCGGCTCACGGTATTCAAGCGCTACTTTCAAACCATCCGCAGTATGCGTATCGATGGTGACGTCGTATTTTTCCCTGGTCGCACGTATGGTCTGCATGCGGTTCGCATGATTACTGCTACCGGAGACGAAGCCGTAATCTGCCACCTTGCCGAACAGGCCATCCTGTTTCAGGTCAAAGGCGCCGCCCGCATCCACCTTGCTCCACAATTCGCGCACCTTGGCGCTATCGCGACCGACCAGGTCGAACACGAAGCGCTCAAAATTGGAGGCCTTGCTGATGTCCATGGAAGGGCTGGAAGTATGGTAGGTATTGGCTGAGCCGCGCGGACGATAGACACCGGTCTTGAAGAACTCGTCCAGCACATCGTTCTCATTGGTGGCTACAACCAGCTTGCGAATCGGCAGGCCCATCATGCGGGCGATATGACCGGCGCAGACATTGCCGAAATTGCCGGAAGGCACGGCAAAACTAACCTTCTGGCTGTTGTCCTGCGTAACGGCGAAATAACCCTTGAAGTAATACACCACCTGCGCTGCAACGCGAGCCCAGTTGATGGAATTGACGGCACCAATCTTGTGCTGCTTCTTGAATGCATGATCATTGGAAACCGCCTTGACCATGTCCTGTGCGTCATCGAACACGCCCTTGACTGCGATGTTGTAGATATTCTCGTCCTGCAAGCTGAACATCTGCGCAGACTGGAAGCGGCTCATCTTCTGATGCGGCGACAGCATGAATACGCGGATGCCGCGCTTGCCACGCATGGCGTATTCAGCGGCAGAACCGGTGTCACCGGACGTGGCGCCGAGGATGTTGGTTTCCTGGCCCAGTTTGTTCAGCACGTATTCGAACAGGTTACCGAGCAATTGCATGGCCATGTCCTTGAATGCCAGCGTCGGGCCATTGGACAGGGAGAGCAAATAGAGATCGTTTTCCAGTTTCAGCGTCGGCGTGATTTCATCCGCATCCTGGCCCTTGCGGGTATGGCAGTAGACTTCGGGGCGATAAGTCTTGTCGATGATCGCTCTCAGGTCTTGCGCAGGGATGTCATCGACCAGACGCGACAGTATCGTATACGCAAGGTCGCGGTAATTCATACCGCGCATCGCGGTCAGGTCGGCATCGCTGAAATGCGGATATTGCTCCGGCATGTAGAGACCACCATCCGGCGCCAAGCCGCCCAGCAGGATTTCACTGAAGCTAAGAGCAGGCGACTGCCCGCGGGTACTGATATATTTCATATTACTTGCCCAACTCTTCCATGCGAATGCGCGTGACCTTGCCGACGGTCGCAGGCAGTACCTCGATGGCGGCAATCGCCTGATTCATGTTCTTTTCAACCGTGACGTGCGTGAGAATGATGATGTCGGCTTCTGTTTCATTTTCCGCCGGCTCCTTCTGCATCATGGCGTCAATTGAGATATCACGATCACCGAGAATACGGGTGACTTCAGCCAGCACGCCGGGCTTGTCCGAAGCGCGCATGCGCAAATAGTAGGCGCTGCTGATGTCCTCTATCGGCAGGATCGGCAGGTTGGCAATCTGGTCTGGCTGGAAAGCCAGGTAAGGCACACGCTGTTCAGCAGAGGCATCGGCCAGGCGCGCCACGTCGACCAGGTCTGCCACCACCGCGCTGGCAGTCGGCTCAGCACCAGCACCGGCACCGTAATAGAGAGTAGGTCCAACCGCATCGCCCTTTACCACGACCGCATTCATGGCACCGTTGACGTTGGCAACCAGACGCTTCTCCGGGATCAGGGTCGGATGCACGCGCAACTCGACGCCCTGCTCATTACGCTTAGTGATACCCAGCAGTTTGACGCGATAGCCCAGTTCTTCCGCATAACGGATATCCTTGCTTTCCAGCTTGGTGATACCTTCCGTGTAAACCTTGTCGAATTGCATGGGAATGCCAAAACCAATAGCCGACAAAATCATCAGCTTGTGCGCGGCATCAATACCTTCCACATCGAATGTAGGGTCAGCTTCGGCATAACCCAAACGTTGTGCTTCACCCAGCACATCTGCGAAAGCCAGGCCCTTTTCACGCATTTCGGTCAGGATGAAATTGGTAGTGCCGTTGATGATGCCGGCGATCCACTCGATATGGTTAGCGGAGAGCCCTTCGCGCAGGGCTTTGATGATGGGAATACCACCGGCCACCGCAGCCTCGAATGCCACAATAACACCCTGCTTTTGCGCAGCCGCAAAAATCTCGTTGCCGTGCAAGGCGATCAACGCCTTGTTGGCAGTGACCACATGCTTACCGTTCTCGATGGCTTTCAGCACCAGGTCCTTGGCGATTGTATAGCCGCCAATCAATTCGACAACGACATCAATATTGGGATCGCTGACAACGGCAAATGCATCGTCAGTAACCTCGACCGACCCCTTTGTGACCTGACGGGCAAGCTCCAGATTGCGATCCGCCACCTTGACAATCTGTATCGTGCGACCGGCACGGCGGCTGATCTCCTGTTGATTGCGGGTCAGCACGGTAAACGTGCCGCCGCCTACGGTACCGATGCCAAGCAGGCCAACGTTGATAGGTTTCATACTGATGCTGACTTTCATATCAAAAAATTTTGCAGCTACACCAAGAATTTAGCAGCTACGCTAGCTTTACTGCTGCGCTTTATTGATGCTACGCATTATTACTGCTGCGCTATTGGCTGTTGCACTATTAGCTGCCACATTCTCGGCAGCCGCGCTATTGCCAGTTGGTTTTATGCTGGCCAGGCTTCAAGCAACCGAGCTTAAAACTGTTGCGCCATGTTGTTTGCGATAATTCTCAAGGAATCTGGCAATGCGGCCGATGGCTTCTGTCAGGTCATCTACATTCGGCAGGAAAACCACACGGAAATGATCCGGATTCTTCCAGTTGAAGCCGCTGCCCTGTACCAGCAGGACCTTCTCTTCCAGCAACAGATCCAGAATGAACTGCTGGTCATCCTTGATCGGGTACATCCTGGGGTCCAGCTTGGGGAACAGGTACATGGCCGCAGCCGGCTTGACGCAAGTCACGCCTGGAATATCCGTCAACAACTTGTAAGCCAGGTCGCGCTGCTTGCAAAGCCTGCCCGATGGCGCCACCAGATCATTAATGCTCTGGTAACCGCCCAATGCCGTCTGTATCGCCAGTTGACCCGGCACATTGGCACACAAGCGCATGGAGGCCAGCATATTGAGGCCCTCAATGTAGTCGGTCGCATGTTTCTTTTCACCGGAAACGACCAGCCAGCCGGCGCGGTAACCGCAGGTACGGTAATTCTTGGAAAGGCCATTGAACGTAACGAACAACACATCATCGGCCAGCGAGGCGATCGAGGTATGCGTATTGCCGTCATACAGCACCTTGTCGTAGATCTCATCGGCGAATATCACCAGCTTGTGGTGACGTGCGATCTCGATAATGCCTTCCAGTATCTCTTTCGGATACAGCGCGCCGGTCGGATTGTTCGGGTTGATGATGACGATGCCGCGCGTATTCGCTGTGATCTTGGACTCTATGTCCTTCAGGTCAGGCAGCCAGCCACTTCCCTCATCGCACATGTAATGACGCGGCGTACCTCCAGCCAGCGTAACCGCAGCGGTCCACAGGGGATAATCCGGCATCGGCACCAGTATCTGGTCACCATTGTTCAGCAAGGCCTGCATGGCCATCACGATCAGCTCGGAAACACCGTTGCCGATGATGATGTCGTCTATCGTCACATCAGCGATGTTTTTCTGCTGGGTGTAATGCATGATCGCCTTGCGCGCAGCGAACAAGCCCTTTGAGTCGGTATAACCGGATGCCTGATCCATATTGCGGATCACATCCTGCAATATCTCTTCTGGCGCTTCAAAACCAAACGGTGCGGGATTGCCGATGTTCAGCTTGATAATGCGATGCCCCTCTTCCTCCATCTCCCGCGCGCGCTCCAGCACCGGGCCACGGATGTCGTAGCACACGTTGTTGAGTTTGGTCGATTTCTGTATGGGTTCCATGATTATCGCTAACGGCAGAATATGCCCTGCAAAAAAGTGTGTTATCTTACATTGTCGCGGGCACGCCAGCAATGAAAGCAGGCAATAAAGCCCGTCTATTCAAACCGATATCCGTTAACCGATAGCTGCCATGAAATTACACCTGACACAGGCTGCCGGAAACCAGCTAATCACAGGCTACGACGCAGGCTGGGTGGAAGTCAACGCAGTGCGCCATACGCAATCGCTGATTGTCTTGCCGAACAGACTGATTGAACGCTGGGTTGCCGCCGATTTTGACAGCCTGGTGGAACTGGATTTTGCACTGCTGCTGGAACTGAAACCTGAAGTGGTACTGCTCGGCACCGGCACACGACACCGCTTCATCCACCCGCGCATCACACGCAACCTGACCGATGCCGGCATCAGCATCGAATGCATGGATACCGCTGCGGCCTGCCGGACATACAACATCCTGATGGCAGAAGGCCGCCATGTTGCGGCGGCGCTTCTTGTCTAGATTTCTTGTCTAGATTTCACTTCTGGACTTTTTTGCCTGGATTTTTCTATTAGCCCAGGTTCCGACGTGAGAACATCAAACTGGCATTGGTACCGCCAAAACCGAAACTGTTGGAAAGCGCAGTCTGGATGTTGGCATTGTCGATGCGGCTACGCACGATATTGAGACCTTCAGCAGCTGGATCGAGGATTTCAATGTTGGCCGAAGCCGCAATGAAGTTGTGCTCCATCATCAACAGCGTATAAATCGCTTCATTGACACCCGCAGCGCCCAAGGCATGACCGGAAAGTGACTTGGTAGAGGCAATCGCGGTCTGGCTTTCACCGAACACTTCGCGTATAGCCTCCAATTCCTTGACGTCACCCACCGGCGTACTGGTGCCATGGGTATTGATGTAATCGACCGGTCCTTCTATACCCTCCAGCGCCAACTTCATGCAACGCACGGCACCTTCGCCGGATGGCGCGACCATGTCGTAGCCGTCCGAAGTCGCACCATATCCCACCACTTCGGCATAGATTTTCGCGCCGCGTGCCTTGGCATGCTCATACTCTTCCAGCACAACAATACCGCCACCGCCGGAAATCACGAAGCCGTCACGGTTGGCATCATAAGTACGAGAGGCTTTTTCCGGCGTCTCGTTATATTTGCTGGAGAGTGCACCCATGGCGTCGAACATGAAGGACAGGGTCCAGTGCTCTTCCTCGCCGCCACCAGCAAATACGATATCCTGCTTACCGAGCTGAATCTGTTCGACACCCGCGCCTATACAGTGGGCGCTGGTCGCACAGGCAGAGCTGATGCCGTAATTGACGCCCTTGATCTTGGCGCCGGTAGCGAGGCAGGCGGAGATGCCGCTGGCCATGGATTTTGTGACCATGTACGGGCCTACACGACGCACACCTTTCTCTTCCAGAGTGTTCACGCCTTCTACGATACTTTCATGCGAGGCTCCACCTTGACCAACGATGAGACCAGTGCGCAGGTTAGACACCAGCCCTTCAGGCAGCAAGGCATCCACAATCGCTTCCTGCATCGCCAGCCAGGTATAGGCATGACCTTTGGCCATAAAGCGCATGAGCTTGCGATCGATCAGTTCTTCCACGTTCAGGTTCTTGATCGACCCGGCGACATGCGAACGCAAGCCTCTTTCTGCATACTCCGGCTGATACGAAATACCTGAGCGGCCTGTACGCAGGCTATCCAGCACTTCGGTTTTATTGTTGCCCAGGCTGGATACAATCCCCATCCCGGTGACTACGACACGACGCATCGTATTTCTCCTAATAGCGTTATCTGCATATATAGTTTTTGTTTTTGCATCAAAAATTGTCAGTGCGTGTGAACAGGCCTACACGCAAATCAGTTGCCGCATAGATCTCGCGGCCGTCCAGTTCCATAGTGGCATCGGCGATGCCCATGACCAGTTTGCGCATGATGACGCGTTTCAGGTCGATTTTATAGGTGACCAGTTTGCCAGTCGGCAACACTTGCCCGGTAAACTTTACCTCTCCGGCACCTAGTGCACGGCCACGACCGGGGCCGCCCATCCAGCCCAGATAAAAACCAACCAGTTGCCACATGGCATCCAGGCCAAGACAGCCAGGCATCACAGGATCATTCTCGAAATGGCACTTGAAAAACCACATATCGGGGTTGATATCCAGTTCTGCAATAATCTGGCCGTTACCGTATTTTCCGCCATCCTCGGTGATAGATACAATACGGTCGACCATCAGCATTGGCGGTAACGGCAGCTGGGCATTGCCAGGGCCAAACATCTCGCCTCTTCCGCAGCTCAGCAGCTCCTCATAGGTATAGCTATTTTGTTTAGACATCAGAGATTTTTTCTTTGGTGAACAGGATTATTCCGCTATTTTCCCCGGAAACGCCTCGGAGCGAAAGTCCTTACTGGATACACTTGAAAACTAAAGCACAAACCAGGGGTATACAGATCTGTTTACACCGGGCGCAAATCTGTTTACTATGACGCTTTGTTACATTATTTTACAAATTAACATTTTTTATTTACATAATTCAATTGGGATAAGTCAATGAGCGACCACCAACTGGCCGACTGGCGCGAACATGCACTGAAACTGGAATCAGAGATCAACAAGGTGGTCGTCGGGCAGGAATCTCCCGTTCGGCTGATTACCACAGCCATTTTTGCCCGCGGCCATGTGCTGCTTGAGGGGGATGTCGGCGTCGGTAAAACCACCCTGCTGCGCGCTTTCACGCGTGGGATTGGCGGTGGTTATCAGCGCATTGAAGGCACTATCGATCTGATGCCGAACGACCTGGTTTATCACACCTACCTTGGCGAAGACGGCAAACCGCATGTCAGCCCGGGCCCGCTGCTGATGTCGGGTGAAAACCTTTCGATCTTCTTCTTCAACGAAATCAACCGCGCCCGCCCGCAAGTTCACTCGCTACTGCTCCGCGTCATGGCTGAACGCACTTTGACCGCGTTCAACAAGGAGCATCACTTCCCGCACATGTTGGTATTCGCCGACCGCAACCAGGTGGAAAAGGAAGAAACCTTTGATATTCCATCCGCCGCACGCGACCGCTTCATGATGGAAATCTCGATTGTCGTACCGAGCGACCCGGCGATTCGTGAAGAGCTGATGTTTAACCCGAAATTCCACGATGTCGATTCCCTGGTCAGTACCGTCGCTCAGGACATTCTGGAATTCGACAAGGTCAACGGCATTGCCCGCATCATCCAGAACTCGATTGACGCCAGTCAGACCCTGAGACGCTATGCACTGGATTTGTGGACGGCCACAAAATCACCTGAACAATTCGGCGTGCAGGTGCATGGCGTGGAAATGAGCCGCCTGATTATCTCCGGCGCCAGCCCGCGCGGGGTGGGCATGCTGCTGTCAGCCGCCCGCGTTAACGCTTGGCTGAATAACCGCACGGCGGTGGTACCGGAAGACATCCACGCTGTTTTCCACGAAACCATCGCTCACCGCCTGGTATTCAGCCCGGTCTACGAGATGCGCCGCACCGAGATCGCCCGTGAGCTGCTTTCAGGCATCATCAATAATGTGTCTGCCCCCTAAGTGATTTGAGGATGGCATCTGCTTCCATACAAATCCGGAGCAACTGAAAGAACCGGATAAAGATGCAGAACCGCCGCCCGGACCCAACCTGACATGACCTCACACGACGAAATCAAGCTGTTTAATTACCACATCGGCTGGCGCTCGCGCGGACACCGGCCTGGCAGCCACAACAGCACCCAGCGCGGCATGGGCATGGAGTTTCGCGGGCACACCACCCTGCTTTCCTACCCCGATCCGCGCCGCATCGACATACGGCAAACCATACGCGACCCGCTGGAACAGGTTTATGTGCGCATATTCAACCAGAAGAGCGCCACGCCGGTTTTTGTCCTGTGCGACATGTCGGGCTCCATGCATTACGGCAGCTACCAGCGCAAGTTGTCGGTAGCTGCAGACATCGTGCAATCCGTCGCCAAATCCGCCAACGGCAACGCCGACCCGTTCGCATTCATCGGTTTTGATGAGGAGGTACGCGAAGACTGGCACAGCACGCTTTCATTCAGGCCGCACTATGCTCTGGAACTGGCTGACCAGCTGCGTGACTTTCATCCCGGTGCCGTTGGCAGCAGGGGCTTGATGGATGTTTCCCGCTACCTGCCGCGTGAACGCTCGCTGATCTTCCTGGTATCCGACTTTCATATGCCGATTGCCGATCTGGAAGCTGCACTGGCCTTGATGTTGCGCCATCACATCGTGCCTATCGTGCTCTGGGACGAAGCGGAATACCGCAACCTGCCCGAATTTGGCATTGCCAGCGTCACCGATCCGGAAAGCGGCGCAAAACGCACGCTATTCCTGCGAAAGAAATACCGCGAACGCATCATCCAGAACTTTGAAGCGCGGCGTGAAGCCATCAAGGCCTTGTTCTTGCGCCTTGATATGCCGCCATTATTCATAGAGCATGGTTATGACGCAGACTTGCTTACCGATTATTTCCACCAATATGTGGCCGCCTGATCCCATGAAAACTGCCTTAGCCTTTATGCGACAACCCTTCCTGCAATGCGCCGCCCTCAGTCTGGGCCTGCTGCTTTTTACCAGCCAGGCACTCAAGGCCGAAGAAGGCCGGCTGCCCGCCATCAACCCGAAACTGGTCAAGCTGTCCGTCATCGATCCGGAACGCGACTCTGGTTACACCGTTGGCGACCTGCTCACCCGCATCGTCACACTGGAAATCAAAAAGCCATACAAACTGCTGGATACCTCCCTGCCTATCATTGGTTATGAAAAACGCTATCAGGGGCAGGTAATCGGTATTGAACTGCGCGACATCAAGAAAACTGAAGATGACAGGAAAGACAGCACGGTTTACACCATAGACCTGACTTATCAGGTATTTACCCGCAATGTGGTTGCCAAACCGGCATCCCTGCCGCCGGAGTTCGTCAAGATCCAAGGCGGCAAGGGCATCTATGAACTCCGTATCCCCAGCTGGAATTTCCGTATATCCCCGATAGCCGTGTTTGGCGAAGTCAAACTGGAAACCGACATGAGCCCGTTCCGCGGCCCACTGCTCAAACAATATGACCAGGAGGAAATCATCCTGAAAACAGCAGTCGTCATCCTGGTGCTGGCAGCACTCGGGTTGCTTTACATCCTCGGTGTACATGCCTGGCTGCCACGCATGGGCGGACCGTTTGCCCGGGCATATCGCGACCTGAGAAAGCTGCGCAGGCTGCCAGCTTCTGATGAAACACTGAAACTCGGCCTGTCGCGTGTACATCAGGCGTTCAATCTCAGCCTGGGCGGCAGCGTGTTCAGCGATAGCGTCGATCAGTTCCTGCAACAGAAACCCGTCTTTGCCACCATCCGCCAGGACATCGACCAGTTCTTTGACTTGTCACGCCGTGTGTTTTTTGAGCAGGTTGACGCCCAGCCCATAGGTGAGGAACAGCATGAGTGGTTGCGTCAGTTCACCCGCCACTGCCGCGACTGTGAACGTGGCCTGAGACCAGAAAAGCGAGCTTGAACCCATGAGTTTCGCCAATCCGCTTGTATTGTGGCTGCTGCCACTGGCTTTGCTGCCGCTGTTGCTGGAACGCACGCATAGCCGGGCCTATTCCTGGGTCGCAATGTTGCCGAGCGACCCGGTTTCCAACATCATTGCCGTCTTCCTCAAGCTGCTGGCAGTCATTGCCATGGCTTTCATATTTCTGGGCCTGGCCTCGCCCCACACCCCTGAACAACAAGTAGAAAAGGTCGGGGTGGGCGCGCAGATTGCTCTGGTGCTCGACCGCAGCGCTAGCATGGACGATCCTTTCTCAGGCGCAGGCATTGGCGGCAGGGTTGGCGAAACAAAATCCGCAGCCGCCGCCCGCTTGATTACGGACTTCATCAAACAGCGCGATAACGACTTGATAGGCCTGATCACTTTCAGCAATTCCGCCATGCACGTCCTGCCGCTGACCGACAACCGCGATGCCGTCATCGCCGCCGTCAAGGCAACCGCCGGCAATGCGCTGTTCCAGACCAATATCGGCAGTGGATTGACTAGCGGCACCAGCCTGTTCGAAAAGATCCCCAACTCGGGATCGCGCGCCATCATCCTGGTATCGGACGGTGCAGGGCGCGTCAGCGCCGATGTGCAGGAAAAGGTGCGCGACTGGCTGAACCGCATGGATATCGGCCTTTACTGGATCGTGCTGAAGCAGCCAGGCGGCTTGAGCATTTTTGATGAAACCTACAAACCGCCCGAAGATGAAGCCTTGCCGCCGGTAATTGCCTTGCATGAATACTTCAAGACCCTGAGAACCTCATTCCATGCCTACGAGGCTGACGACCCCAGTTCTTTGGCTAAGGCCATTGATGACATCAACCAGAAAGAAAAGAAACCTATCACCTACCTGGAAAAAATCCCGGGCAGGAACTACACACAGCACTGTTTCATTGTGGCGGCTTTGATGATCGCCCTACTACTCAGCGTCAAATATCTGGAGGTGCGCACATGGCACTCAGCGTAAAAAAAGTCACATGGACACTAGCTATCCTGGCCATCGCCAGTGCATCAACCGCGTTCTATGAATGGAACCGGATCAATCAGGTCAGGGCCTTCAACCAGGCGATTCTGGCGGCAAAAACCCCGGATACCGACAGGCAGAGCTATGAAGCCAAGTTTGCCACCGCCTTCTGGCTGGCCAGGAATGAACGCTTCAAGGAAGCCACGCTGCTCTTTCTGCAACTGGCGGAACAGGGTGATAAAAACATGCGCTCGGCCGTGCAGCACAACCTGGGCAATATTTTCTTTCTGCGTGGCCTGGCGATTAACGGCAACAACATGACCGTACGTGATGAGACCGAGTACCTGTTCAGGCAGGCCAAAGGCGCGTATGTACAATCCATCAAACTCGACAACAGCCATTGGGACACCCGTCACAATCTTGATCGCGTGATCGGCATGCTGCCGGAAACACCGACGCCCGGCGTGGGCGAATCCGACAATCCCGGCCTGATCATGGGCAATATCCCGGTGGGCCTGCCGTGAAATACTTTCATCATCTGCAGCGCTACCTGGTGCACCGGCGCGATGCCACCCTGCTGCTGTCCGCGCTCGCCCTGTTGCTGATTGCACTGTTGCAGCCCAGCATTCCGCTCAAACGCAACATCTACAGCTACATACTGGTCGCCGATATTTCCCAGAGCATGAACGTGCCAGACATGGGCAGCGAGAGCAAGCCAGTGACACGCATCGCACACACCCAGAAAATGATGCACGAAGTCATTTCTGCCATGCCCTGCGGCACCAAGGTCAGTATCGGACTGTTTGCCGGCGTCAGCGTAGCCGCCATGTATGCACCGATCGAGGTCTGCAGCAATTTTGCCGCCATCAATGACACCATCGACCACCTCGACTGGCGTGCCGGCTGGTCTGGCAACAGCCGCATCCGTGAAAGCATGTTGACTCTGGCGCGCGTGCTGCGAGCCTTTCCAGAACCGGCACAGGTGGTGTATTTTACCGATGGCGAAGAGGCCCCGGCACTGCATGCATTCAACACACGAGACCTGCGCACGTTTCAGGGTGGCGACGACTGGCTGCTCATCGGCGTCGGTAGTGACAAGGGCACACCCATACCGAAACTTGACGAGAAAAACCAGCTAATTGGCTACTGGTCCAGCGAGAGCTTTGCCATGCAGCCGGGTATTGCACAGATTTCAGAATCCAACATCGGTGTGCGGGACGACAATGTCGCCGGCGGCGTTAATGACCGCTATCTATCCAAGCTCAATGAAGATTACCTGAAATCCCTGGTCGAAGAGATCGACGCAAAATATGTCCGCGGCGACAAATTACAGAATGTCCTTGCTGCAATGGAGGATCAGAAGCCGGCCAGGCGCGACATCGCCCCCTACAAGATAGACTGGATACTGGCCAGCCTTGCCGGCATACTGCTCTTGCTGGCCTATTTTCCACGCCATCCATTGCAAGCCGGACGCGAATCGATCAAACGCCTGAAACACAGGCTCAAGCCCACATCCTCAAGATAAACCGGCTGTGTCCGGCAACGCTTCCCTGCCCCATCGGAGCCAGACACGCAGTTGCCTAAAACTGTCCGGCTCCACATTGTCCGGCACCAGGATAAGCGAGATGCACTTGCCGTCTTCCAAAGTTTGCATGTTCAAAACCGTCAGATAAGGAGCGACAAAACTATGCTCCAGCACTTTGGCTTCCTGTCTTGTACCGTCATTGAAATCCAGCTGCAAACCTGTCTCGGCATTAAAGTTCAGCCCCACGATTGATTTCATCAACGAAAGCCGTGCATGGCGTCGGATGAAATACACGGAACTCGCAACAATAACAGCCATCAACAAAACTTTGAGCCCGGCATGAATGGGCAGCAACAAAAGCACGATGCAGCAAAGCGCACATGCCAAGCCAATAGTCCAGGCTAGTGAAGCTGAAGGTCTGAGGTCAAGATGGATGGGCTTGGCGCTATAATATGACAAGTGGTTTTCCCCGGTGGCATAAGACATGCTTCTGGAGTGAATCATAACCCAGGCATGTCGCATATTCGACATTATCAACAAGCGAACACACATATCATGACTCAGTGGCAGACATTTTTATCCAGCCAGCAGGCCGAATTCAGGGATGGCCGTGTGCAGCATTTCGGCAATCCGCAAGCGGAGCTGCAAGCGGCAGCAACGGCAACCGTACTGATAGACCTCTCGCATCTGGGCCTATTGCAGATTGAGGGTAAAGACCGTGTAGCTTTTCTGCAGGGCCAATTGACCAACGACGTCAGGCTGCTAAACGGCAGCAACAGCCACTACGCCGGTTATTGCACGCCCAAAGGACGAATGCTGGCAATGTTCCTGGCATTTGCACATCACGACCACCTACAGCTGCAGCTAAACCACCAACTGCTGGAACCCATCATGAAGCGCCTGAAAATGTATGTGTTGCGATCCAAGGTCGTGATCAGCGACATCTCGGACAGCATCGTGCGCATCGGGCTGGCCGGCAAGGATGCGGAAAAGCTTCTACAAAGCCTGTTCAAGCAAGTGCCCGAGAATGAACATGAACTACTCAGCCTGGATGACGCCACCTTGATTCGCCTGCCCGGCAGCAAAGCCAGGTTTGAAATTTTTACCACGCCAGAACATGCCGAACGCATCTGGCTGCACTTGGGCCAACAGGCAAAGATGGCGGGGGCAGCCTGCTGGGACTGGCTCGAGATCGAAGCCGGTATCCCGGACATCGGCCCGGAAACCCAGGAGGCCTTTGTTCCGCAAATGGTCAACCTGGACGCACTGGGCGGCATCAACTTCAAGAAGGGATGCTATACGGGTCAGGAAATCGTGGCACGCACGCATTATCTGGGCAAGGTCAAACGCAGGACCCTGCCGCTGCACATTCCTGCAGGTGAAGAAGCCAATGCCGGCAGCCTGGTATTTGCTGCCGGCAGCGAGGAAGCGGTAGGCATGCTGGTGCGGGTTGCACCTTCACCTGAAGGCGGAATGGATGCACTTGCCGAGCTGCGGCTGGAAGCGTTGGAAAATGCCGAACTCTGCCTGAACAAGGCAGCAGTCAAACCACTGCAGCTATTACAACTCCCTTACGCACTGGCTGAATAAGCGCAGAATCATGGCATAACCAGAACCGGCCAGGCGGATTGGCAGCCGATCTCCTTTATGTCCAGCAGGCTAGTGTGAACACGCCCTAGACCAATTGAATGCGATTGCGACCAGCCTGTTTTGCCTGATATAACGCAATATCGGTACGCTCTATCAGGCTATCAACGGGTTCACCCGCCACCCATTGCGAGACGCCCAGGCTTACCGTCACATTCAACAATTCATTCTTGAATTCAATCACCATGTTTTCAACTGCCTGACGCAACTTCTCACTCAACTGCAGGGCATTATGCGCATCACACTTTCTCAGCAGGATAAGAAATTCTTCACCGCCCCAGCGACAGACAAAATCGGCTTCGCGCAAATTGGCACGCAAGCAATCTGCTACGGCAATCAGCAGCTGATCCCCAGCCATATGACCATAACGATCATTAACAACCTTGAAGTGGTCAATATCAAGCATCAGCATTGAAAGTGCCTCGTCATTACGCTTGGCATCATTAATGAAGCTATTGATGATCACATCAAACGCCTGGCGATTCGGCAATTTTGTCAGGTTGTCCGAAGTTGCCATCAACTCCAGCCTGTCTTGGTATCGTGTAAAGGCGAGGCCCGTAAGCAATAATGCAATGCCGGTAATCACTATACAAACCAGTAAATTGAGATACAAGGTCTGGCGTATATCCTTGACGGCATCATTCTCGTTGCGCTCTACAAAAAGATACCAGTCCAGTTCTGGAATATATCGTACGTTAAGCAGGATTTGCTCGCGATTAAGCTGATACTGATAAGCCCCTTCAGGCTTGGATAAAATCTCCCCAGCCATCCTTTGCAGACCGGGATGATCGTGGATATTAGTGTCCAACGGCTGCGATTTGTTGCCAAAAAGCACGATCTTGCCCTTGGGGTCGACAAAATAGATATTGCGCTGGTAACGATCCTGATAATTGTTAATCAAGGCCCGCACTGCATCGACCGTCAGGCCAACTCCTGCCGCCCCAATGAAGTTCTGCTCATAATCCAGGACGCGATAATTCACAAAAATTGTCAGCGCATTGGCATGTGCCGCATCCGGGTCCACATTGATTTCGTAAGGACTTTCCATTTTCCGCACGCGGAAATACCAGGCATCGACCTCTTTATTCCCGTCCACCTGTTTTAACAGGCCATCCCAGTAATA
>PHCD01000127.1 GCA_002842135.1 Betaproteobacteria bacterium HGW-Betaproteobacteria-8
GATGACTTTGCTCACCATCTGCCATTTGCCCAGATTGATCTTGGAACTGCTGGGGAAGGTCAGCGAAAACAGGATCAGGGACAGGATCAGGTAAGCCGGATCGAGTCCGCCTTCGACCCAGAAGGCGATGAACCAGAGCACCAGCGTGATGACCAGCGGGTCGAGCAGGGATTCGGTGGTGTACAGCAGATTGTCACGGGCAATCGCTGCACCCAAGCCTTGGCGGCCTAAACGGGCGGACTTATAACGACTCATTGGATGCAACGGAGGTAGGGAGTTGTGCTGACAGTTTTGCTGATAGTTTAGCTACGGCCTGCGTGCGATTGAGCACATCAAGTTTCTTGAAGATGCGCTGCAGGTGATTCTTCACGGTGAACGCGCTGATGTCGAGAATCATGCCGATCTCGAAATTGGTTTTGCCCTTGCGCACCCAGTCCATGATTTCCTGTTCACGCGCAGACAGGGCTTCCTGACCATCCTCGGCCAACGGCAGTGAAGCTTCGCTGGCTTTATTGGCCTGACTGGGCTGGCCGATCTGCCTGAGCATGCAGTCGATGTAGGGCACCAGGGTCTCCAGCATCCTTCTGCTGGCTGGGGCCGGTGTTTCCGACTTGCTCAATACCAGATAAAGGCAATCGTGACGGTCGCGTTTGTCCTTGATGGCATGGACGACAGCGGATTTCATTTGCCTGAAACTGCCCCCCAGCTGTTCATAGCCGAACGGGTCTTTTTCCGACAGGCCGTGCTTCATGCTGACGGTAAACGGTGCACATGAATGTTCGGTCCAGTAGTCGAAAAGGCGTTTCAGCAGTGGAACGAGCTTGGCATTCTGCGCCTCGGAACCATGCACATCCGGCAAGGGTGAGACGATATCGACGGAGATGAGCCCCAGCGAGAAGTCTCCCCATGCCGCGATCATGATGTCATGAGGCAGAAACTGCTGCAGGTTACCCTGCGACCACAACATGAACTCGAAATGAGAGCGCACTCGCAACGACTCGTGTACGAGGCCAAAAAAATTCGTTTTCTGAACATTGTCCAGCTCAGTGTGTAGTGACATATCTTCAATCTTCACAATAGTTTTCTTGGATGGTTTGAAATGGGCTGCAGCAAAAGCGTGTCTGCCTTTTCTGCTCCTCCAGCCCGAAAGCCCGAATGACATGCTTGATTCATCGTTGCGCGACTTGTGTTCACGCGGCCGATGCTCGGGGGTGCATCCGGCAATCGACTTGCCCGATGCACCCATGCGGGTTGTGTATGGCAAAGACCGTGCCAAATTCTCAAATTATTGTTTTGTAATGGGTTTTTTGCTTTTCGCATGAGTCGCCAACTGCAAAATATGTCTGCAAATAACGACATCAGTTATTTCAAAGATGTTAAGTAATTGATTTTTATTGATTAATCATGTCTCAAGTCGCAGACAGGTTTGAAATGAGCCAGTAGAAAGCCCGACGGCGCGGCGTTTCAGGCAGGTCGGCATGTTGTAGATGAAGTGAAAGGGCGTAGTCCGAACGGCCTATTGTTGGATGGCGGCCGGATTCCTAAGATGGCTGGCATTGGGAAATGGGCATTGTGAATTGGCATGGAGGCATAAAGGCCATGCTGGCCAGTCTGAGCAAGTCCGTCTGATTCTCAATCATTTATCAACTTTTTGGTTTGCTTAGATTGAAATGGCGATTGAGATGGCGATTGAGATGACTGACAGCTTGAAACACAGGTACAGCGACCTTGAGGATCTGGGCAGTGCCGACCGCTACATGGATGAGATTCTGGAGATCGTTCATCAGATCGGCCTGTTCGATGACTTGAATGAGGCTGAAGTGCGGCTCGTTTGCCGGCACATGCGGTGTTATGGCGCGCCGCGAAATTACATCATTCTGCAGGAAGGCCTGGCGGGTGACGGGCTGTTGCTGGTGTTGACCGGTGCCGCTCGTGAGGTCGGCCAGGTGGCGGGCGAGCAGGCCGAGACTGAAGTGGAAGTGGGTGCGGCCTTGGGTGCGACGTCGTTTATCGACGGCAAGCCCCACCTGACCACCTGCATCACCAGTGTTCCCATGGATTTTGCCGTGTTGAGCCGAGATGCGCTGAACATCATTCAGGATGAAGCGCCGCGACTGGGTAACAAACTGCTGCTGGCCTTGCTGAAACTCGTCGCTGCCCGCCTGCGTATTGCCAGCCGCCATTCACTATCCAGTATCGCCTGATGCATTTTGCAAGGCGCTATGCATGGCCATGCCATGGTTCATGAGCACCATCGTAAAGAGGAGTCTGAAGTGATGAAAAAACATTTGGAAAGATTGATAAAAGCCTGTTTGCTTGTCTGCACATTGGCATTCGTGCCGCTTTCGCTGGCGGCCTCATCCGATTACAAGCTGGGAGCCGGTGACGTGATCCGCATCAGCGTTTTCCAGAATGCGGACTTGGAACTTGAGACACGTATTTCCGAGGATGGCAGCATCAACTATCCGCTGATCGGTGCAGTTGAACTCGCCGGGCTTTCAACCAGTGCAGCCGAGCGGTTGATCGCAGAAAAGCTCAGCAGCGGCGGTTTCGTCAAACGCCCGCAGGTCAACATCAATGTGGTGGATGCGCGTAGTAGTCAGGTCTCGGTCATCGGCATGGTGAATGAGCCCGGACGCTATGCGCTGGAGAGCGGCCGCATGCGGCTTACTGCTGTCATGACCCTGGCCGGCGGTCTCATGCCCGAGGCTTCGGATATCGTCATCGTCACCGGCCAGCGGGATGGCAAGCCGTTTCGTCAGGAGGTCGACTTGCCAGCGCTGTTTCTGGATGAAGGCAGCGAGAACAATATCTTCATCACCGCCGGTGACGAGATATTCGCCCAGCGCGCTCCTGTGTTCTACATCTATGGCGAGGCGCAAAAACCCGGCTCCTATCGGGTGGAGCGCAATATGAGCGTGATCCAGGCGCTGGCCCAGGGCGGCGGCCCGACCGTCAGGGGTACGCAGCGCAATATCAAACTGTTGCGTCGCAATGCCGATGGCGTGACGGAAGAGCTCAAGCCGAAGCTGACGGACCTGATCCGTGCAGACGATGTGATCTTTGTCAGTGAGAGCCTGTTCTAGATGTTGCCGCTGAACCTCACCAGCTTGTTCCTGATTATCAGGGCGCGACTGAAAATCGTGCTGTTCACCCTGGTCATGACCGTGCTGGCTGCCGCTGTCATCAGCCTGCTGATGCCGAAATACTACAAGGCCGGCACCCAGCTGGTGGTGAATTACAAGGGCGCGGATGCGCTGACCGGCCATTCGAATCCATCGCAGCTGATG
>PHCD01000128.1 GCA_002842135.1 Betaproteobacteria bacterium HGW-Betaproteobacteria-8
AATGATACGTTCACTCTGGATTTCAAAGACCGGCCTCGATGCCCAGCAAACGCAGATGGATGTGATTGCCAACAACCTGGCGAACGTCAGCACCACGGGTTTTAAGCGTTCCCGTGCGGTATTCGAGGATTTGCTCTACCAGAATATTCGCCAGCCTGGCGCACAATCTTCTCAACAGACACAGTTGCCAACAGGTTTGCAGCTCGGCACGGGTGTTCGTCCGGTAGCGACCGAGCGTATCTTTACGCAAGGTAACCTGCAGCAAACCGGTAACGATAAAGATGTTGCGATTCAGGGTGCAGGCTTCTTCCAGGTGCTATTGCCGGACGGTTCCACGGCTTATACGCGCGATGGCTCTTTCCAGATTAATGACCAGAGTCAGTTGGTGACTTCCAGCGGCTTTCCTGTGCAACCTGCCATCACACTGCCGGCGGATATCACAAGCATGAGCGTCGGTCGCGATGGTACGGTTTCGATTACCCAGGCAGGGTCTGCCAATACCGTACAAGTTGGCACCATCCAGCTGGCGACATTTATTAATCCGGCCGGCCTCTTGAGTAAAGGTGAAAACCTTTTCGCGGAAACTGCTGCATCAGGCAACGCCAATACCAATACACCGGGGACCAACGGGGCCGGCCTGTTGACGCAGGGTTATGTTGAAACTTCCAACGTCAATGTAGTGGAAGAACTGGTCAACATGATCCAGACCCAGCGTGCCTATGAAATCAACAGCAAGGCCATCACGACTTCCGACCAGATGCTGCAAAGACTGACACAGATGTAGTCCGTATTCAATGCGAGCTGAAACGGCAGAGGTAACAGACATGATTCATTACACTAAACATTGCAGTTGGGGCCGGATCCGCAGAGACCTGTTCCTGCTGGTTTTGTCTGGAGTCCTGGCTGCGTGTTCTGTGACGCCAGGAACCATTGTGCAGACGCCAACCACGGCGAAGCCGGTGGCGGCCGATAGAACCGCTGCACCCAATGGCGCCATTTATCGTACTGCTGCCTACAAGCCATTGTTCGAGGACAGGCGCGCGAGGTTTATCGGCGACACATTGACGATTCAGATTACCGAGAACACCAGTGCCGGTAAACAGGGTGCTGGGTCTTCAAGCAGATCGGGCAAGGTGGCCGCTTCGATTGACCCGACGACTGGCTTGCCTTTCAACTTGAAAAATCCCATTTCGATCGGGGCGGATTCATCGCTCAGTAATGAAGAAAAAGCGGCCTCAAGCTCCAGTAACAACTTCAGCGGAACGATCAGCGTGACCGTGGTTGACGTGCTGGAAAACGGTAACCTGGTAGTCAGCGGCGAGAAGCAGATTGCTTTTGATCGTGGTGCAGAATTCGTGCGTTTCTCCGGCGTGATAAACCCGGACACAATTACGCTCGGCAACAATGTACCTTCCACCAAGGTGGCAGATGCACGTATTGAGTATCGCACCAACACTCAGCTTGATGCTGCCCAGGTCGTCTCAATACTTGCACGATTTTTCCTGAGCTTAAGCCCGATCTAAAGGTGATGTAAATGAATGTGCCACGTCAATTGACCTCAATCGCGAGTATTTTGCTTGCCGCTGTCCTGCTCCTGGGCACGATGACTGCAAACGCAGATCGCATCAAGGACCTGTCCACGATCCAGGGTGTACGAAATAACCAACTGATCGGCTATGGTTTGGTTGTAGGCCTGGACGGTACCGGCGACCAGACCACACAGACGCCGTTCACCGTGCAAAGTATTATCAACATGTTGCAGCAGATGGGGGTCAACCTGCCTTTGGGCACCAATCTGCAATTGAAGAATGTGGCTGCCGTGATGGTGACCAGTGCATTGCCGGCCTTTGCCCAAGCAGGGCAGACGCTGGATGTCACGGTGTCGTCCATGGGGAATGCAAAAAGCCTGCGCGGCGGCACTTTATTGATGACGCCGCTCAAGGGTGCAGATGGCCAAGTGTATGCGATGGCGCAGGGTAATCTGGTCGTTGGCGGTGTCGGTGCCTCGTCGGCTGGCACTTCGGTTCAGGTCAATCATTTGAGTGTAGGCAGGATTTCTGCTGGTGCAACAGTCGAGCGTACGCTGCCCAATGTGATTGCAGAAGGCAATATCATCAACCTGGAACTCACCGACTCAAGTTTCTCAACGGCAGCCCTGGTAGTGGATGCGGTCAATCTGCAATTTGGTGCAGGTACGGCGGTTGCCCAGGATGGGCGGGTGATCCGGGTTAAAACGCCCGAGCGTTTGGAAGACCGTGTGGCATTTTTGGGCAGATTGGAATCCATCAACGTTTCACCCATGAGCACATCGGCCAAGGTCATTATGAACGCGCGCACAGGCTCGGTTGTCATGACGAAACATGTACGGCTCGAGAGCTGTGCCGTTTCTCACGGCAATCTGTCGGTGATTGTGAGCACTGCTCCCGTTATCAGCCAGCCGAATCCGCTGGCGGATGGCGATACGGTCGTAGTTCCCGTTTCGCAGGTTGAAATCAACAAGGAGCCGGGCCGGGTGATGTTGCTTGAAGACGGTGCAAGCCTGGCAGAAGTAGTGAAGGCCTTGAATGCCATTGGCGCTACGCCCCAGGATTTGCTCGCTATCCTGCAGGCAATGAAAGCGGCGGGTTCTTTCCGGGCGGAGCTGGAAATTATTTAGGGCATGCTCATGATCAATCAGCCCGACCTCAGCAGCAAACTGGTACTCGACAGCAACGGCCTGAATAATCTCCGGGTTGCTGCCAAGGAAAATTCGCCGGAAGCGATACGTGAAACGGCCAAACAGTTCGAGGCGATGTTTCTCAATATGATGCTGAAAAGCATGCGAGATGCGACGCCGCAGGAAAGCATGTTCGAGAGCGACCAGACGCGCACCTATACTGCCATGCTTGACCAGCAATTAAGCCAATCGCTGGCATCCAAAGGCATGGGTTTGGCCGATGCCCTGATACGCCAGCTCACTAAAAGTGCCAGTACGATTTCGCCTGAATCTCAGATGCCAGGCTTCAGTGCACCTGAAAAACCGGATGAGGTATCTGCGATTCCACAAGCCTTGATCCAGAAAATGGCACAGTCGCTGAATGCGGCAAGCCCACGTCACCAAGCCGGGCACACAGGTAATTTTCAGCAGAGCATGATGGGTTACGCGCAGGAAGCCAGTCTCGAGAGTGGCATCCCCGCACAGTTCATGGTGGGGCAGGCGGCGCTCGAAAGCGGTTGGGGCAAGCATGAGATCAAACATGCGGACGGCAGCCCCAGCTACAACCTGTTCGGGATTAAAGC
>PHCD01000024.1 GCA_002842135.1 Betaproteobacteria bacterium HGW-Betaproteobacteria-8
TGCCAAGAAGGCTGTGGAGATATCCGAGAATCGTTACAAGTCAGGATATTCCGCTTATATAGATGTGCTGGACTCGCAACGTGTATATAACGATGCGGCTATTGCCTACATCCAAAGTCGTCAGGCCAGGTTGATAGCGAGCGTGGACATGTTCAAGGCGCTAGGCGGCGGCTGGCAGGACAAGGTTGAGCAGCAGTAACTGCAACGCAAGCGGCCAGTTATGCCGCTTGCAGTTTTGTTGGGTCAAGCATGTGCCTGCTATGATCCCGGGTAATTGATTCTTACCTGCACCCAGTCATCGTTGCTTTCGATCAAGGATTCAAGCTGGGTAAGGGAAGTGTTGTTGTGCTGGCTGAGGATATAAACGCCATTTTCGATATATTCGATTCTGGGTAAGAGCAGTGATGGCCAGTTGGAAAGCCCCTGTTCTGCAGGAAGGTACATTCCTGAAAACCCTGGAAGCTGGTCTGTGTTGATGTTGTCTGTTTTCAGCTTGCCTGGTTTTGTATCAGCGTGACTTAATTGCAACCAGCTGGCCTGCTTGCTGATGATTTTGATGCCGATGTGATTCTCGCCATTTACTGGCTTGTTAATGCTTCGAATGCTGCCGATAATCAAGTGCTGTGGCTGGCCATCTACCACTAATCCAACCAGTTTCCCCAATTTGACTGCCGAAGACAGGTCTTCGCTGAAAATAACACCATAACCACTGGAGCTCTCGTCGCTGATCATCCAGCGCTCTTTGGCCATCTCCTCATGCAAGTCGGCTGCTGTTGTCATGACCTTGTGGTGTTCTTGCAGGCGGTTGTTCAGGTTTTGTTCATCGCCGACGGTATCGCCAAGTGGGTTTTGTGTAAGTGATTTCAGGCGATGAGCGATTTCCGGAAAACTGTAGCTTACTGTCACCTGTTTGATGACTCTTTTCCGTTCCTCTGACCTTCGTTGACGTATATAGCCAGTTCTGGACCATTCTGACCGCATCAGCACGAGCAACTCTAGCACATCTGCACTGTCGCCTATCGTGTTCAGGTCGTGTGGCAAGTCCCTGTCCATTGCTTCAATAGCAGATTCAATCTTTGCCGATAACTGGTCAGTATCCCAGTAGCGGCAACTGGCAGCCGGCTCGAATCGACGGGCGCGTTTTGCGCCGCTGTCTTTTGACAAATCAACGTAATAAAGATGTTTGTGTTCGTCATAGTGTCTGCTGATTTTGCTCCATGGGATGAATTTTTCCAGCAGCATCGCCACTTTTTCGATTTGCTGTTTGCTGAGGCTAGATGATCCCAGGTTGTCCAGCATACAGGCTTGCACAAAGCATGCGGCGAGATGCGAGTCCGGCTCACCTTGATACAAGTTAACCGTGAGGTCCAGCAAGGATTCCTGTTCCAGTATGCTGAATATTTCAAAAATCTCAGACCAGGTCATATCTGCAACCGATTGCTGGCTGTAGTGGCGCCACCTGGTCATGGCATACGCTGCCTGCAGCGCGCGTCCAAGTACCAGTGGCAGGCGGTTGTAAGTGAAAATAACGTCATCGGAGATTTCGAGGAAGCGCTTGATAAAACTCCGGTAGCCGACAAATACCTGCCGGTGGTAAAAGTACATTGTCGTCGCGGTCCTGTTTTCAATTTCAGGGCGCATGTTTTGAAGTTCTACGAATTGCCTAGTGATTCTAATCACGCGTGGGCGATTTTCCTTATCGGTTGCCAATTGCGCGCGTAGCCGATCAGCTGCGCTGAGTGAGTCATCAGCCAGATAATCCTTAAGTTTTTGAGTGGATGCCTCAATGGCGGAGATTCCTTCCACTTTTGTCAGTTCGTTGAGCCAAGCCAGATCCAGTTTTGCAGGTGAATTCGAGTTTTTGCCAATTAATTTGCCAAGTAAGGATTTCATATGCTTAATCCAAAAAGATAATCTGTATCTATATAGCTAGCGAAATTCATACCAGGCACAGAATCTGAAAATTGTTTTCTAAGTTACTGAATATTATATTTTTTAATATTGATTTTTCATGAAATCCAGCCTGATTTTTATAGGCTTCTGTCAAAATATAGGCAATTGCCCAGATAACTGTTGATATTCCAACTGCGGGCGGGCTTGGGCAAGTGTTCGCATGGTAAAATCATCCTTTTATTTGATCATCTGATTTATGACCATACGCACACGTTTCGCCCCAAGCCCTACAGGTTTTCTACATATTGGCGGTGCTCGCACGGCCTTGTTTTCATGGGCATATGCTCGCAAAAACAAAGGCAGTTTTATTCTTCGGATTGAGGATACGGATGTCGCACGGTCGACCCCTGAAGCTGTGCAAGCCATATTGGATGGCATGAGCTGGTTGGGTCTGGACTGGGATGAGGGTCCTTTCTACCAGATGCAGCGTATGGATCGCTACAAGCAAATCATCCAGCAGATGCTCGATGAAGGCAGTGCTTATTATTGTTATAGCACTAAAGAAGAGCTGGACGCCATGCGTGAGCAGCAAATGCAAGCGGGCCTGAAGCCGCGTTACAATGGCCGCTGGCGTCCTGAGGATGGCAAGGTCTTGCCGCAGAAACCTGAAAATATTCCAGCAGTTGTACGTTTCAAAAATCCGGGCACAGGTGTTGTGGCCTGGGATGACCTGGTAAAAGGTCGTATCGAAATTTCCAACCAAGAGCTGGACGATCTGATCATCGCGCGGGCGGATGGTACGCCAACCTATAACTTCTGTGTGGTGGTCGACGACTGGGAGATGGGCATTACGCATGTTATCCGCGGCGATGATCATGTGAATAACACCCCCAGGCAAATCAACATGCTTAAGGCATTGGGTGCGAATGTGCCACAATATGCGCATCTCTCCATGATTCTCGGTGATGATGGACAAAAGCTTTCCAAGCGTCATGGTGCGGTCAGTGTCATGCAATACCACGAAGACGGATATTTGCCGGAGGCTGTCCTGAATTACCTTGCCCGTCTGGGCTGGTCACATGGCGATGACGAGATTTTCGATATGACGCAGTTTTGTGAATGGTTTGACCTCGACCATATCACGCCATCTGCTGCACAGTTCAACACCGAAAAGCTCAGGTGGCTGAATGCACATTACATCAAGCAGACGGACTTGAAGGTCCTGGCTGCAGATATCGCACAGCGATTGGAAGCAAGGGGCGTTAAAGTCAGTGAGCATCCGGAATTGACTGCGGTGATTGCACTTTACCGCGAACGGGTGCATACCTTGAATGAATTGGCTGATGTGATTGCGTATTTCTATCACAAGCCAGTGATGGATGTGGCGGCGCAGGAGAAGCACCTGGTCCCGGATATTCTTCCTGTACTCAAAACGCTGGCGGATCAACTGGCCGAGATTGAATGGTCTGCCGAGCGCATACATTCGGTAATCGATGCTGCTGTGCAAGCTAATGGCCTCAAGTTTCCGAAAATTGCTATGCCCTTGCGTGTGCTGCTTACCGGTGGAGCTCAGTCCCCAAGTATCGATGCTGTAATGGAATTGCTGGGCCAGAAGGAAACGCTTGCCCGTATCCATGAGGGACTCTGAAATTTTATTTGATAAATTTCACACGGCGATAGAACAAAAGCTCATCATCGCAAGTCTATTGTTTGCAGTCATTTAATGTAATGACTTGAATTTAATTTAATTCCTCCTAATATACTGAAGTGTGTCTTACCTACAAGACTCTAAAGAAAAGGGTAAAAAAATGAACGCAAAAGGGCAGACGCTACAAGACCCGTTTTTGAACGCACTCCGTAAGGAACATGTTCCTGTTTCCATTTATCTGGTCAATGGCATTAAATTGCAAGGCCAGGTTGATTCATTTGACCAGTACGTCATTCTGCTGAAAAACACAGTGACGCAAATGGTTTACAAGCACGCGATTTCGACCATCGTGCCAGCTCGTGCAGTATCCCTCACATCGGCGCATCCGGAACAGTAAGCATCGTTGATAGAGGTTTTGCGCATATTGGATAATCATGTTTGATCGGCCAAGTGGCGGCGATGCTGCGGTTCTGGTCAGTCAGGATTTTGGTGAAGCGGATTATGCAGAAAGCCTGCAGGAGTTACGGCAGCTTGTCATAAGTGCTGGCATGAATATCAAGGCAACGGTGGAGGGGCGCAGGCCCAAGCCAGATGCCAAGTATTTCATCGGTTCCGGTAAGGCAGAAGAGCTGGCTCAGGCTATCAAGGCGAATGAGGCCAAAGTAGCGGTCTTTAACCATGATCTCAGTCCATCGCAGCAGCGAAACCTGGAGCAGTTGCTTGAGTGCCGGGTAGTGGATCGTACTGGTTTGATACTTGATATATTTGCGCTAAGGGCCAAAAGCCATGAAGGTAAGCTGCAAGTTGAACTGGCTTTGCTTGAGCATCTCGCAACCCGCCTGGTAAAGGGCTGGACTCACCTCGAGCGTCAAAAAGGCGGTATCGGCATGCGAGGCGGTCCCGGTGAGACTCAGCTTGAGTTGGACCGGCGCATGCTGCGAGTCCGAATCAAATCCCTTCGCGAAAAGCTGCTCAAGCTCAAGAAAACCAGGGGCTTGCAAAGACGTGCGCGCAAGCGCTCAAACGTGCTTTCAGTTTCGCTGGTGGGGTATACCAATGCCGGAAAATCCACTTTATTCAATCGACTGACGCAGTCAGGTGTCTATGCTGCGGATCAATTGTTCGCAACGCTGGACACAACCTCACGCAAGCTCTTTATCCCTGAATGTGGGCCTGTCGTGCTGTCCGATACTGTTGGCTTTATTAAGCATCTGCCGCACGCCCTGGTTGAGGCATTCGGGGCCACTCTGGAAGAGGCGGTGCAAGCCGATCTGCTGCTGCATATCGTCGATGCCGCCAGCCCGAACCGGGATGAGCAGATGGCCCAGGTTAATCTGGTGTTGGCAGAGATCGGCGCGGCTGACGTCCGTCAGGTACTTGTGCTTAACCAAATTGATCGGCTGGGCATGGAGCCGGGGCTTGAGCGCGATGAATATGGTAGAATTCGCACCATACGTATATCTGCAAAGACTGGTGCCGGGATCGATCTGGTCAGATTGGTCATGATTGAGCACCTGCAATCGATAACTAAAAAATCGCCCGAATTTACAGATTCCCCAGGAATCGATGAATCAAAAAGTGTCGCTCGAGTAGAGTAAATTAATTAATAGTTTTGGAGTGATTTATGGCAAATGATCCCGGTTGGGGTAACCGCAACAATGGCGGCCCGCCTGATTTGGACGAGGTTTTGCGCGAATTCAGCCGCAAGCTTAATGGCTTGTTTGGCGGGTCAGGCAAAGGCAATAACCAAGTGCCAGAAGGCAACCCCAGAAGTGTTGCGGTTCTGCCTATTCTTGGCCTGATTGTGCTGATTTGGCTTGCTACAGGCTTTTATATTGTGGATCAGGGCTCACGTGGAGTGGTGCTGCAATTCGGCAAGCACGTTGAAACCACGATGCCGGGTCCGCGCTGGCATATTCCATATCCGATTGAAGGGGTGACTGTTGTCAACATGCAGCAGGTGCGCACAATTGAGGTGGGTTATCGAACTGCTGAAGGTAGTTCGGCACGCAGCAAGGAACTGCGCGAGTCCCTGATGTTGACTGATGATGAAAACATCATCGATTTGCAATTCGCCGTGCAATATAACCTGAAGGATGTCGAGGCTACCCTGTTCAACAACCGCGATACTGAAAGTTATGTACGCGGCGTGGCCGAAACTGCGATTCGTGAAATCGTGGGCAAGAGCAAGATGGACTTCGTGCTGTACGAAGGCCGCGAAGCGGTTGCAGTAGATGCAAAGAGTCTGATGCAGAATATCCTGGATCGTTACAAGACGGGTATTAGCATTGTCAGTGTGACCATGCAGAATGCACAGCCGCCCGAGCAGGTTCAAGCGGCCTTCGACGATGCGGTCAAGGCTGGACAGGATCTGGAGCGTCAAAAGAATGAAGGCCAGGCCTATGCCAATGACGTCATTCCGAAGGCAAGAGGTACAGCTTCCAGGCTGCTGGAAGAGGCCGCCGGTTACCAGACCCGCGTGGAGAATGAAGCTTCTGGTAACGCAAGCCGCTTTGAGCAGGTTTTGACTCAATATCAGCGTGCGCCTGAAGTGACGCGCCAGCGTCTCTATCTGGACGCGCAGGAGCAGATACTGAGCAGCGTGAGCAAGGTAATTGTCGATCAGAAGGGCGGCAACAGCCTGCTTTACCTGCCGCTTGATAAACTGCTGTCGACGACGGGAGCAGTGCCACAGCAAGGCAATGCACCGGTCTCAAATCAGTCTGCCACCCAGGTCGAACTGGAAGCCCAGCGTACACGAGATGCATTCCGTAGCCGTGAACGAGAAACCCGATAAGGAATTGCGAGAAAAATCATGAGTAATCCCGTATTTAAGAATCTCGGCACTGTGTTACTGGGTTTGGTCGTTGCGCTGTTGCTGATCAGTTTTGCCGCCTTTACCGTCGATCAGCGTCAGTACGCGCTGGTTTTCCGCCTTGGTAAGATTGTTGCAGTGAAAAAGGAACCAGGGCTCTATTTCAAAGTGCCTTTGGTGGATAATGTCCGCTTCTTTGATAACCGTATCCTGACGCTGGACTCTGCTGATCCGGATCGATTCATTACCAGTGAGAAGAAGAATGTGCTGGTCGATTCTTTCGTCAAATGGCGCATTATCGATCCTGAAAAATACTATGTTTCCGTGCGTGGTGATGAGTTGCAGGCCGAACGCCGCCTGGCACAGACCGTTAACGATGGCTTGCGTGCAGAGTTCGGTAAACGCACCATCAATGATGTAGTTTCAGGCGAGCGTTCCAGGATCATGGATATTCTGCGCGAACGTGCAGACCGTGACTCACGTCAGATTGGTATTCAGGTGCTGGATGTGCGCCTGCGTCGCGTGGATTTGCCGCAGGAAGTCAGTGAGTCTGTCTATCAGCGTATGGAAGCCGAACGTAAGCGCGTAGCTAATGAATTGCGTTCTGAAGGCGCCGGCGCTGCCGAAAAGATTCGTGCGGATGCGGACAAGCAACGCGAAATCATCATTGCCGAAGCATTCAAGGAAGCACAGCGCATCAAGGGTGCTGGCGATGCGAAAGCCTCTGAGATCTATGCCCGGGCATATAGCAAGAATCCGGAGTTCTATGCGTTCTATCGCAGCCTTGATGCTTATCGCAACAGCTTCAAGGACAAGAGCGATGTACTCGTGCTGGAACCAAACTCTGATTTCTTCAAGTACATGCGTGACTCGTCAGGCCGCAAGTAAATACAGAACTTGTTTTGAAGACGACCTTGATAATGGCGTTCGGCCTGATGTTGGTGCTGGAAGGGGTATTGCCGCTGGTAGCACCTCAGGCTTGGCGTGATACATTCAGGCGTATGACTGAACTGAATGATGGGCAGTTACGTTTTGTTGGCATGCTTTCCATGCTGGCAGGCCTTCTGCTGATTCTTGTGGTTAAATAGTTCGTCGTCTATTCTCCAACCTCCTGATAACTGATAATCTGCTTTTTCTATGCGCAATTGGCTACTCCCGGAATACATTGAAGACGTGCTGCCTGCAGAGGCTGCACGTATAGAAACTTTACGCCGTCGACTGCTGGATTTGTTCCGGGTGCATGGTTACGAGTATGTCATTCCTCCCATGCTGGAATATCTGGAATCCCTGATTACCGGAGTGGGACATGACCTTGATCTGGCGACCTTCAAGGTTGTCGATCAGTTGACCGGCCGCTTGATGGGTGTGCGTGCCGACACAACGCCGCAGGCAGCAAGAATTGACGCGCATATACTTAATCGTCAGGGCGTTACCCGCCTGTGTTATGCCGGCAGTGTTTTGAAAACGAATCCGGACGGTCTGGCGCAGACACGTGAGCCATTGCAAGTGGGCGCAGAGCTTTTCGGTCATGCCGGCGTTGAGAGTGATGTTGAGATTCAGCGTTTGATGATCAAGTCATTGCAGGCGGTAGGTGTTGAATCCTTGCACATCGATTTCAGCCATGTTGGTATCTTTGGTTGCCTGGTTAAGCAGAGCAAGCTTTCCAGCAATCTGGAACAAGCCTTGTATGCTGCTTTGCAAAGCAAGGACCAGTCGGCGGTGAAGGAATTGAGTGCCGGCCTGGATGCAGCAACCAGGGAAGCCCTGTGTAGCTTGACCAGGCTGAATGGCGGGGTTGAAGTACTGCAAGAAGCTGAGAAAATTTTGCCGGATCACGCAGAAATCAGGCGGGCTTTAAGCGACTTGCGATATGCAGGCGAACATCTGCGTGATCTTGGCGTGGATGTTTGCTTTGACCTATCTGAGCTACGCGGGTACCACTACCATAGCGGTATTGTATTTGCCGCATATGCGCAGGGCTATGCGGGCCCACTCGCACTTGGTGGCCGTTATGATGAGGTAGGGCTGGCTTTTGGACGCGCACGTCCGGCGACCGGGTTCAGCCTGGATTTGCGCGGTGTGGTGACAGCTTTGCCGCCTGCAGAAAAACGCAAGGCAATTCTGGCGCCATATTCGGAAGACCCAATGCTGGGGGAAACGATAGACTCCTTGCGGGCTGAAGGTCAGGTGGTTGTCCAGGAGTTGCCAGGACATGAACAACACAGGATGGAACTCGGATGTGACCGTCGTCTGGAAAAACAGGGGATGCAGTGGCAAGTGGTCGCAGCACCGGAATTGCTGAATTAAATTAGAAAAGTATCAGGTAAATCATGGTAAAAAACGTTGTAGTGATCGGTACCCAGTGGGGAGACGAAGGCAAGGGCAAGATCGTTGACTGGCTAACTGACCACGCTCAGGGAGTGGTGCGTTTTCAGGGTGGGCATAATGCCGGCCATACTCTGGTCATCGGTCAGGGGGCCGCGCAGCGCGAATACAAGCTAAACCTGGTGCCTTCGGGTATTGTTCGCGACGGTATCAAGTGTTACATCGGCAATGGCGTGGTCCTGGATGTCAGTCACTTGCTTGAAGAAATCACCGGGCTGGAAAAAGAGGGGATAGAAGTTCGCAGCCGCCTGAAGGTCAGTCCTGGCTGCCCATTGATTCTTGACTGTCATATCAAGCTGGACAAGGCTCGTGAAGCTGCAAGAGGCCTCGATAAGAAAATCGGCACAACAGGCAAGGGAATCGGGCCTACTTATGAAGATAAGGTTGCTCGCCGCGCGCTGCGTGTTTATGACCTGTTTTATCCTGAACGCTTTGCCGAAAAGCTGAAGGAAGTTTTTGACTATCATAATTTTGTGCTGGTCAATTACCTGAATGCCGAACCGGCTGACTACGAGGCTCAGCTGGCTAAATGTATGGCACAGGTCGAATTGTTGCGTCCTTTGGTAGCAGACATCTCCGCAGAACTTTACGCGGCAAATGATGGCGGCGAAAGACTGCTGTTCGAAGGCGCACAAGGCACCCTGCTCGATGTCGATCACGGCACTTACCCTTACGTCACGTCATCGAATTGTGTTTCCGGCCAGGCTGCGGCTGGCACGGGTGTTGGTCCGCAGATGCTGCATTATGTGCTGGGTATCACCAAAGCCTACACCACACGGGTAGGCGGTGGCCCATTCCCTAGCGAGCTGGATATCGAGACCATCGATCTGCCAGGCTACCAGATGTCAAACAAGGGGCGTGAGATTGGCACGGTTACCAAGCGCAAGCGCCGCTGTGGCTGGTTTGATGCAGCCGCATTGCGTCGCTCAGCAAAGATTAATGGTTTGACAGGTTTGTGCATTACCAAACTGGATGTGCTGGACGGTATCCCTGAACTGGATATTTGTACCGGTTATGAACTGGATGGAAAACTGGTCGACTTGTTGCCAGTAGGCGCTGATGATGTAGCCCGTTGCAAGCCGGTTTATGAGACATTGCCGGGTTGGACTGAAAGCACTTTTGGTATCAGTCAATGGGAAGATCTGCCAGTGAATGCCCAGGTTTACCTGAAGCGCCTGGAAGCGCTTTGTGGTGTGCCGGTCGATATCGTCTCAACAGGACCGGAACGCGACGAGACCATCGTTCTGCGTCATCCATTCGGAGCATAAGTGAGTTCTTCTGAAGAAAAACGTCTGGCCTGGGCGCTGACGGGGTCTGGTCATTATTTGCGCGAATGCCTGGATATCATCAGTCAGCTTGAGAATGTCGATCTGTTCCTGAGCAAAGCGGCGGCTGAGATCCTTCAGCAATATGGCTACAAGCACAACGTTGGTCGCATTTTTCAGGATAAAACCGCGAGCAGTGTCCCAGTAGAGCTGTTTTATCAGGGCAAGTATCATACCTTGGTGATTGCGCCGACCAGTTCGAATACGGTAGCGAAGATGGTTGCGGGCATTTCAGATAATCTGGTGACCAATCTTTATGCGCAGGCAGGCAAAACGCGCCTGCCAAGCATTATATTTGCCTGCGATACCGAGCCTGAGCTTGAATCCGAGGCTCCGCGCGAAAATATCGTCAAGGTCTATCCGCGACGCATCGACCTGCAGAATATGGAAACACTCAAAACTTTTGAGGAAACCACGGTCGTTGGAGATATGCAGCAATTGCAAACCGCCATCCAGGATCGTTTGGCATGCCTGAAAATCTCCTCTTCCTGACCGGAAAACTGGCCGAGAAAAGTCTGCATAAAGTGTTGGCAGGCATACAGGCCAGTGACAAACATCCGCAGGATTTTAAATACCGGGTCGCCCAGATTGGTGTATCCGTTGCCGCACTCATGACACCGGAACTGATTCTGCGCCGCTTGCCTGATACGGGCGATGCTGACAAGATGGTGCTACCTGGGCTATGCCGTGGCGACCTGACCAAACTGGAAGAAAAGTACGGTATTCCTGTCGAGCTTGGACCAGAAGACCTGAAGGATTTGCCGCAGTATTTCGGGCGTGGCGGCAAGGAGCCGGATTTGTCCAGATATGATGTCAAAATATTTGCAGAGATTGTCGAAGCCCCGGACCTGACCATTGATGCCATTATCCGGCGTGCCGATAAATATCGGCAGCAAGGGGCTGATGTCATAGACCTGGGCTGTTTGCCCAATACGCCATTTCCACATCTTGCCGACGCCATCACGGCCCTCAAGGCAGCAGGTTTTGCTGTCAGTGTCGATTCGCTCAATCAGGAAGATCTGCTGCTGGCGGGTAGAAGCGGAGCAGACTACCTGCTGAGTCTCAATGAGAAATCCCTCTGGATCGCAGAGGAAGTGGATTCAACGCCGATTCTGATACCGTCCTCTCCTGGTAACATGCCATCGCTCTATCGGGCGATTGAGGCGATGCAAAAGCAGGGCAGGGCCTTTATTGCCGATGCTATCCTTGACCCGATTCCCTTTGGTTTTGCCGACTCTATTGTCAGGTACCAGCGCCTACGAAAACGCTATCCTGATATCCAGATCATGATGGGTGTGGGCAATCTCACAGAGCTGACCGATGCGGATACGACCGGCATCAATGCCATTCTTTTTGGCATCATTTCGGAACTCAGAATCAATGCGGTGCTGGCGACATCGGTCAGTCCACATGCGGTTAATGCGGTTGCCGAGGCGGATGTGGCAAGACGCGTCATGTATGCGGCACGTGAAGACCGGCGGCTACCGCGGGACTACAGCAATGGCCTGCTTGGTTTGCATGACAGGCGGCCATTCAGTTATACGGATGAAGAAATCGCAGAATTTGTCGCAGCCATCAAGGACCCGAGTTTTCGGATTCAGGTCAGTGAGACTGGTTTGCATATCTATAATCGCGATGGACATCATCAGGATACCGATCCATTCAAGTTATACCCATTTCTCAATGTAGATGATGACGCTTCCCATGCCTTTTATCTGGGGGTGGAACTGGCGCGCGCGCAGATTGCATGGCAGTTGAAAAAACGTTACAGCCAGGATGAGGAGCTGGAGTGGGGTTGCAATACAGAACGGAAAGCCGTTGAGGGTAGAGTCGCCCATCGTGCTGCTTCGGTTCAAGAGAAACGTGCAAAGAAGGAATGAACCGCATGTCCTTGATCTATGAAACCATCATTACCAGCCTTGATGCGAACAATCAGCCGCATATTGCACCATTTGGCGTAAGAAAGCAGGATGGATTGATCTTGATCGCGCCATTCCGGCCATCCAGCAGTCTGGATAACCTTCTGCATCATCGTTGTGCAGTCATGAATTTGACGGATGATGTGCGTATTTTTGCCGGGGCGCTGACAGGTCGCCGTGATTGGCCTGTTCGCCCGGCTGACAAGGTTCGTGGTGTCGTGCTTGAATCGACTTTGGCACATCAGGAACTGGAACTGGTCAAGGTGCGGGAGGATGAACAACGGCCTGAACTCTGGTTCAAGGTTGTGCATGAAGTTCAGCACACGCCATTCCCAGGTTTTAACCGTGCGCAGGCTGCTGTGATTGAGCTTGCTGTGCTGGTCAGCCGGCTGCATATGCTGCCGATGGAGAAGATTGAGGCAGAAATCGCCTATCTGAAAATTGCCATTGAAAAGACGGCAGGCGAGCGTGAATTGCAGGCATGGCAGTGGTTGATTGAGCGTGTGGGAAATTACAAGGCAGAGTCGGATTTGGGGAATATTGCGTGAATGGCTTGTTAATCAGTGTTACCGATACCGGGGAGGCAGAAGTTGCACTCAGGACGGGTATCGATATCCTTGATCTGAAGAATCCTGCCGAGGGTGCGCTTGGACAGCTGCCATTGCCCATCATTGCGGAGATTGTATCGATAGCGGGCAGCAGATGTACGACCAGCGCAACTATAGGCGACTTGCCTATGCAGCCGGAAATCCTGTCAAAGGCAGTGGAGCGACTTGCTGTGACCGGTGTCGATATCATTAAAATTGGCTTTTTCGGAAGCCGGCAACACGAGGCATGCGCCAGGGCGATTACGCGCGCTGCAAACGGGCGGGTACAGCTTATTGCCGTATTGATGGCAGACCAGTCACCGGATTTTGCCTTGCTGCCTTTACTTAAGGCCGCCGGGTTTTATGGCGTGATGCTTGATACAGCCAACAAGCAGGACGGCCATCTGCTGAACCACCTGAATATTCAGCAGTTGCGAGAGTTTTGCGATATTGCCAGAAAGCAGAAGCTGGCAATCGGTTTGGCGGGGTCGCTGGGGGAAGCACATATCCCTGCGCTTGCAGAACTGCAGGCGAACTACCTCGGATTTCGCGGTGCGGTCTGTGTAAACAATGATCGAATTGCTGAACTGGATGCAGGCAGGTTGGGTGTGATAAAAGAGCTGTTGTATAAATACAACAGGAGTCGGCAACATGTGCTAACGCCCTGATTGTTTGGGTCAGCGCATTGCGCCTGTTATGTTCTTTGCGTATAGTTTCTCTATCTACAGGCCACCTAGGGGTATTAACAATGAAGAAGAATTTGATTAGTCTGGCGATTGCCGGCGCTTTAGGCTTCGGCATGACAACAGCTTCAGCTGATGATGCATACGAAGGTTCCTGGTATTTGGTTCCAGGCGTGAGCTATATGAACACAGACAGCGACCTGGATGCAGATGATGGTGCTGGCGGCTTCCTGCGTATCGGTAAAGAACTCAGCGAACATTGGGATGTGCAAATCGGCGCTGGCCATGCGCGTGCTGACGAAGATCTGAGCGTTCCCGGCGGTGGTGGTAAATTCAAGCAGACTCTGTTCGGCGTCGATGCCCTGTACATGTTCAGCCGTGACAGATTCCGTCCTTTCTTGCTGGCCGGTCTGGGTTTGGCCCGCAACAATGTTGATTACGATGTTAACGGTGTCGATATCGGCGATAAAAAGACTTCATGGATGGCCAATGTCGGCGTCGGTGCACAGTTCATGTTCACTGAAGCGCTGGGCATGCAGGCTGATCTGCGTCATGTCTGGAGCCGTGCTGAAGCGGAGAACAATGCCAAGACCTTGGGTGATCTTGGTTTTAACGGCACAGAGACCATTGGCAATACTTATCTCAATGTGGGTGCTATCTGGAAGTTTGGCGCTCCGAAGAAGGTGGCTGCTGTTGAGCCTGAGCCATATGTCGCACCGGAACCTGCACCAGAGCCAGCTCCAGCACCGGAACCAAAGGTATGCAAGCCCAAGGTCGAACGTTTCGAGCTGTCAGCTGAAATCCTGTTCGGTTTCGACAAGGACAAACTGAAGCCAGAAGGCCTTCAGGTCCTGGATAATGAAGTTATTCCTAAACTGAAGGGCGAGCCGTTTGAAGTGGTATTTATCACGGGCCATACCGATCAACTTGGCTCTTTTGAATATAACGATGCCTTGTCCAAGCGTCGCGCCGAAGCGGTCAAGTCATATCTGACCAGTCAAGGTGTGGATGCCAGTGTGCTGACCGCATATGGCGCAGGTGAATCGTCGCCAATCGTGATTTGTTCCGAAAAGCTGCCACGCAAGCAGTTAATCGAGTGCCTGCAACCAAATCGCCGCGTTGAAATTGAAGCAAACCGTGATGATGTCAAGGCATGTGAATAATAAACGCTGTTAACTTGAAAGCCCCGCGCAGCGGGGCTTTTTTATGGATCAAATGACCAAACAGATCAAAAAAGCAGAACTTGTCATCTCCGCCAGATGGATAGCAACTATCTCTGGAGGCGTGCTGGAACATAGCAGTGTTGTTATTGATGATGGAAAAATCATCGATGTGTTGCCTGATGACAGGGTAGATGAACTTTACACTGCTGGTACGCGTATCAATCTTCCTGAACATGTACTCATGCCCGGGTTGATTAACCTGCATACACATGCCGCAATGTCATTGATGCGTGGTTTTGCGGACGATCTGCCGTTAATGATCTGGCTGCAGAATCATATCTGGCCAGCTGAAAAGCAGGCATTGTCCGAACGATTTGTGCGCGATGGCACATTATTGGGCTGTGCGGAAATGCTGGCAGGCGGCGTGACCTGTTTCAGCGATATGTACTTCTACCCGCAGGCCGCGGCCGAGGCGGTGATACAGTCTGGCATGCGTGCCAATCTCGGCTTGGTGGTGTTGGAGTTTCCAACTGCCTATGCCAGTGATGCCGATGATTACCTGCTCAAGGGGCTGGAGGCCAGAGATACATGGCGCAGCAATCCGCTGTTAACGACAAGTCTGGCGCCACATGCCCCTTATACGGTTGAAGATCGCAGTTTTGAAAAGATATTGACCTATGCGGATCAACTCGGGCTGGGGATTCATACCCACTTGCACGAGACCAGTGGTGAAATTTCGCAAAGCCTGGATAAATATGGTGTACGCCCCATCCAGCGCTTGGCTAACTTGGGTGTGCTGGGTCCAAGTCTGGTGGCGGCCCATTGTGTTCATCTTGAGCAGCGGGAAATGGAAATGCTGGCAGAATTCGGCTGCCATGTGGCGCACTGTCAAACTTCCAATCTCAAGCTTGCCAGCGGTATTGCGCCGATCGTTGATTTGTTGCAACGCGGCATCGGCATCGGCATCGGCACGGATGGAGCAGCAAGCAATAATCGTCTGGACTTGTTTGCCGAGATGCGACTGGCCGCCTTGGTTGCCAAGGGCTCCAGTGGTGATGCCACCGCACTACCTGCCAGAAAGGCACTTGAAATGGCGACGATAGATGCTGCCAGGGCGCTAGGCCTGGATGATAAAATCGGCACTGTCGAGGTTGGCAAGTTTGCCGACCTGACCGCAGTAAGAATGGCCGATCCTGAGCTGCTGCCCTGTTTTGATCCTATTTCACAGCTGGTTTATGTTGCCGGGCGTGAGCATGTGACGCACACTTGGGTGGCCGGAGAATTGCGGTATCAAAAACTTAAAGGGCAGGATGGTATCTATGCCAATATCGAGCCTTTAGAATTGAAGGAGATCATCACGGTATGGCATTCAAGACTGGCACGGCATAAATGACTTCACTTAGTACGGAAATGAAAAAAGAACAGAATGTAGATCCTGCAGAACTGCAAAAATTTGCAATGCTTGCTCATCGCTGGTGGGACAAGAATAGCGAGTTCAAGCCTCTGCATGAGATCAATCCATTGCGTCTCGATTATATAGACCAGAAATCAGGACTGCAGGGCAAGCGCGTGCTCGACGTCGGTTGCGGCGGAGGCATATTGGCCGAATCCATGGCTGCCAGAGGCGCTGAAGTCACAGGGATAGATCTGGGTGAAAAAGCGCTGAAAGTGGCGCAACTGCATAGCCTGGAAAGTGGCATCAAGGTTGATTACAGCTTGGTTGCAGTTGAGGCTTTGGCTGTGGAAGCACCATCTTCCTATGATGTCGTAACCTGTATGGAAATGCTGGAACATGTGCCAGATCCTGCGGCTGTGATCTCAGCCTGCGCCAAGTTGGTGAAACCGGGTGGCCATGTGTTTTTCTCCACGATTAATCGCAATCCTAAAGCCTATCTGTTAGCCGTCATCGGCGCAGAATATGTGTTGAATATGCTACCTAAGGGCACACATGAATACGAGAAGTTTATCAAGCCATCGGAACTGTCGTCATGGGTGCGTCACAGCAGCTTGACCGTGTCGGGTCTCAAAGGCATGAGCTACAGTCCACTGAGTAAGCGCTACTGGCTTGGTGACGATGTGTCTGTAAATTACATCGTACATGCCGTCAGATAATCGCTCCAGTATGATACTTTTTGATCTGGACGGCACGCTGGTGGATACCGCGCCTGATTTGGGTTTTGCCCTTAACCTGCAGCGCGAGCGTCATGGTTTGACACCTTTGCCACAAAACGCCATCAGACCCTATGCATCGCATGGTTCCAGGGGCCTGTTATTCGCAGGCTTCAATATCACACCTGAGGACGAGAATTTTAGCCGTATGCGTGAGGAATATCTCAATCTGTACGATGAGGTATTTACGCGTTCACCAGTTTTGTTCGAGGGTGTCGATGCAGTCCTCAATGAAATTGAGAATAAGGATATTCCCTGGGGCATCGTTACCAACAAACCCAGACGGTTTTCTGAGCCGCTGATCAATGCATTGCAGTTGCAGCAGCGTGTCAGCTGTCTTGTCTGTGGTGATGATGCGGCCCGCGCGAAACCTTATCCGGATACCTTGTTAATGGCCTGCCAGATGACTGGCCGGGAAGCTATAAGCTGTGTCTATGTAGGAGATGCGGAGCGGGATGTACAGGCCGGCAGGGCAGCAGGCATGAAAACCGTAATCGCGCTGTTTGGCTATATTGATGTGACGGACAAACCCGAAGAGTGGGGCGCAGATGCCATGATCTCGCAGCCTGGCGAATTGCTTGCCTTGTTATAGTCCTAGCGGACGCTACGACGTTCCATCATGGCTTGTGCCAACGTGCCGCTATCTACATGTTCAATTTCGCCACCCATGGGCAGGCCTCTGGCGATACGGCTTACTTTCAATCCACGTGCTTTCAACAACTCACTGACATAATGCGCAGTGGCTTCGCCTTCAACTGTGTAATTGGTGGCGAGTATAACTTCCTGTATCAATCCATCCTGGGCGCGCCTGATCAGTTTGTCCAGATGGATTTCCTTCGGGCCGATACCATCAAGCGGAGACAACCGGCCCATCAGCACAAAATACATGCCCTGATATGCCTGGGTTTGTTCCAGCATCATCAGGTCAGTTGGCATTTCTATCACGCAGAGCAGGCTGGAATCGCGCTTTTCTGAGGCACACAAGGGGCATATCGGCTGCTCGCTGAAATTATTGCACAGCTTGCAATGGCTGATGACCCCCAGTGCCTGGTTCAGGGATTGCGCCAACTGATTCGCACCAGGGCGGTCGCGCTGCAACAGGTGATAGGCCATGCGTAAGGCAGACTTTGGGCCAACCCCAGGCAGGCAGCGCAAAGCTTCTACGAGTTGTTCAAGCGCTGGCGGATTGCGCATATATTCTAATTACCGTGATCAGAACGGCAATTTCATGCCGGCGGGCATGAAACTGCTCATGCGTTGCTGAGAGGTGGCTTCAGCTTTGCTCACAGCATCATTCAGGGCAATTACCAGCAGGTCTTCCAGCATTTCCTTGTCGTCGCCCATGAGGCTGTCATCTATGTTGATGCGTTTGACTTCATTTCTGCAGGTCATGGTGACCTTGACCATACCGGCCCCAGCCTGTCCTTCGACTTCAACGTTGGCAAGTTCGGCTTGCGCACGTTTGAGATTTTCCTGCATTTGCTGGGCCTGCTTCATGATGTTGCCCATGCCGCCTTTCATCATTTGATTTTCTCCTGAACTACGGGTTAATTGGATTGGGGTTATTGAATGGGTTTGATGCTTGAGGGAATGATTTGCGCGCCGAAGTCACGAACCAGCGCTTGCACGAAATCATCTTCCCGGATGGCAGATTCTGCAGCAGACTGTATCTCGGCCTTTTCCTGGCTGATCTGCGCAGCGGGCGTGTTGCCGGTGCCGCCAATCTCAAAATGCAATTTGATATTGGTGCCGAAGTGCTGGACCAAGGCTGTACGTAGTTTTTCCTGGTAACTTTGATCCAGCAGATGCTTGTGCGCTTCCGGTACGGACAGATAAAAATTATGTTCATCGTGGCGCAGCAGTTCACAGTTTTGCGCTAATGCTCGCGCAAGCCCCAGCTTTAGTTGATCGACCAGGCGACGCCAATTGCCGTCGAATACCAAGGCAGGGGGAGGGCTGGCTGTATTTGCAGGGTTATCTACAGGCAGATTTTCTTTGGCAGGGGGGGGGTCAGCTGCCGCTTGCCTTTGTTCGGGGGCGGCAGGTACCGATGCGGTTGCTGTGGGTTTTTCCGCCACAGGCGCAGCAGTGGGTTTGCCTGTCGGGCGCGGATCGATTTTGCTGCTGGAGGATTCAACGGGCATAAATGCCAGCATGCGCAGCAGACACATGCTGAATCCGGCAAATTCATCCGGTGCCAGACCAATGTCACGGCGTCCGATCAGGGCAATTTGATAGAACAGTTGTACCTGCTCGGCGCTGAGTCTTTGCGCCAGTGCGGCCAGTCTTGGGTATTCCGGCAAGTCTTGCGGCAGGCCTTCAGGCGCAGACTGGTAAACCGCTATCTGATAGAGCAGATGGGCCAAGTCGCCCAGCGCTGCTTCAAAAGACAGGCTACGTTGTTCCATCTGCTGGGCATAACTCATCAGGCTGGCGCCATCCTGGGTGACCAGTGTGTCCAGCAGGTCGAACAGGTAGCTCTGGTCAATGGCGCCAAGCATGGAGCGTACTTCCTGCTCCTTGACCGCATTGCCGCCGTAGGCGATAGCCTGATCCAGCAGGGAGAGTGCATCACGCATGCTGCCATTGGCCGCTCTCGCAATCAGTTGCAGGGCTACGGGTTCGAAAGGGATGTCCTCCTGTCCGAGTATGGATTGCAGATGCTCACTGATGGCAGCCCCTGACATCTGGCGCAGATTGAATTGCAGGCAGCGGGAAAGCACGGTGACCGGTACTTTTTGCGGGTCTGTGGTTGCAAGGATGAATTTGACGTGCGCTGGAGGTTCTTCCAGAGTTTTCAGCATGGCATTAAAGGCGTGACCGGTGAGTTGGTGTACTTCATCCAGCATATAGACCTTATAGCGCCCCTGCGTTGGTGCGTAAACGGCTTTTTCCAGCAGGGCTGTCATGTCATCGACGCCACGATTCGATGCGGCGTCCATTTCGACATAGTCGATAAAACTGCCTTTGTCGATGGCGAGGCAGGCAGAACACTGGCCGCAAGGCTTGGAAGTGACGCCGGTTTCGCAGTTGAGTGACTTTGCCAGGATGCGGGAAAGTGTGGTCTTGCCGACACCTCTTGTGCCAGTGAACAAATAAGCATGGTGCAGGCGTTGCTGGTCCAATGCATTGCTCAATGCGCGGACAACATGTTCCTGGCCGACTAGCGTTTCAAACGATTTAGGACGCCATTTCCGGGCCAGAACCTGATAACTCATACTTGGGCACTCACGTGATTAAGAACTTGATTGCAGTGACTCAACTTTAGCTGAAATCATGGCTTAAGTCATGGCTTACGTCTTAAGCAGCTTTGCCGCTAACATTGTGGAACTAACATGTGGAGTAGGGGGCGAGCCTAACCCCCGGCACTTGCTTCAGCAGTTGTGGCTGCTTCCTTCCGGACCTGACCAGGTTGGCTACTTTGCAATGCGGGGAGGCCCGC
>PHCD01000129.1 GCA_002842135.1 Betaproteobacteria bacterium HGW-Betaproteobacteria-8
ATATATGTTCGAAGTCCTGGTCTACATGTTCGAAAATTACTTTGAAGCAAATATCCGTCCCGACCAGAATACACTCGCCAATGAACTCTTCGCAGCAGGTTTCGATCAGGAAGATATCAACGGTGCGTTCGACTGGTTTTCTAAACTCGAAGAAATGTCCAACCTCTCTGCAACCTCTGCCACGCACAGCCTTGGCATGCGTGTCTATGGAGAGACTGAAATCAAGAAGATCAGCTCGGAAAGCCTGAGTTTCATCATGTTTCTCGAACAAGCCAAGGTGCTGGATTCTGCCCAGCGTGAGCTGGTCGTTGACCGCGCCATGGCACTGTCGCAACCTGAGATCAGCATCGACGAAACGCGCTGGATCGTGCTGATGGCCCTGTGGAACCAAGGCAAGGCCAATGACTACCTGTTCGTCGAAGATGCCATGTTCGGCGACAACCGGCCGACCGTACACTAAAAACCGGCCAGCACGGTATTACCTGGCGGGCAAGGAGAGTCTCTGCATGATGGTGGAGATAATGCCTGCCTGATTCAGCGTATAGAAATGCAATCCGGGCGCTCCGCCCGCAATCAGTCTTTCCGACAGTTCTGTCACCACATCCATGCCGAATGAGCGTAGCGAGGGCAGGTCATCGCCAAAATCCTGCAAGCGCAGGCGCAACCAGCGCGGAATATCGGCACCGCAGACTGACGAGAACCTCGCCAGCTGGGTGTAGTTGTATATCGGCATGACGCCGGGCACGATGGGGATATTGATATCCATTGCCTGACACTGGTCGACGAACCGGAAATAGGCATCCGTATTGTAGAAATACTGCGTAATGGCGGCATCGGCTCCCGCATCCACCTTGGCCTTGAAGTTCTTCAGATCGGCACTGGCGGAACTGGCTTCGGGGTGGAACTCGGGGTAGGCCGCCACTTCGATCTCGAACCAGTCGCCGGTCTGCTCGCGAATGTAAGCCACCAGTTCATTGGCATAGCGAAAATCGCCGGCACTCGCTTCGCCGGATGGCAAATCACCGCGCAGCGCAACCAGATGGCGGATGTTTTGCGCTTTGTAGGCCTGCAAGAGATCGAAGATTTCCTGCTTGCTCGATGAAATGCAGGAAATATGCGGCGCGGCCTCATAGCCTTCGTTCTGTATCTCCAACACCGTGTCCATGGTGCGGTCGCGCGTGGAACCACCGGCGCCGAAAGTCACAGAGAAAAATTTGGGCTTCAATTGTGCCAGCTGCTTGCGCGTCTCGCGCAGCTTGGCAACACCCTCCGCCGTCTTCGGCGGAAAAAACTCGAAACTGATCACGGGATCACTCATTTGTAGTTATGGGTCTTATTGATTGACCGGGATTAATGACGTCAGCAACCACGAAATGATGCTGTAGAGAATCGCTCCAACGATGCCCGAAAGCAGCGACTGTACATGGAAACCTTCCAGCACATGCCCGACAAAGTAGAACAGCAATCCGTTGATTACAAAGATAAACAGTCCCAGCGTCAGGACGGTGACCGGCAAGGTGAGCAGAATCAGTACCGGCCTGATCAGGACATTGACCAACCCGATCACGGCGGCCGCGACCAGTGCCGACATAAAGCCAGCAACCTCGATTGAAGGCATCAGGTAAGCGACTGCCAGCAAGGCCAGCGCGTTCAGTATCCAGATCAGCAATAGCAGCATGACAGTCTCTCCCTTTTGTTACTGCAAATCAGGCGCCTGTCAGCAGACGCCTGTTGATGCAGTTTAGTAGCGGTAATGATCCGGTTTGTAAGGACCTTCGACCGACACACCAATGTAAGCGGCCTGCTGGTCGCTCAAACGGGTCAGCTGCGCGTTGAGCTTCCTCAACTGCAGAATCGCCACTTTTTCGTCCAGATGCTTGGGCAGGGTGTAAACGCCGACCGGATACTTCTCACTATGGCTGAACAGCTCGATCTGCGCGATGGTCTGGTTGGCAAAGGAACTGGACATCACGTAAGACGGATGGCCGGTACCGCAACCGAGGTTGACCAGACGACCCTTGGCCAGCAGGATGATGCGCTTGCCATCAGGGAAAATCACATGATCGACCTGCGGCTTGATCTCTTCCCACTGGTATTTTTCCAGTGAAGCGACATCGATCTCGTTGTCGAAGTGACCGATGTTGCAGACAATGGCCTGATCTTTCATCTTGGCCATATGATCATGGGTAATGACATGGTAGTTACCGGTGGCGGTGACGAAGATATCGCCATGTTCACAGGCATAATCCATGGTCACCACGCGGTAGCCTTCCATCGCAGCTTGCAGGGCGCAGATCGGGTCGATCTCGGTCACCCAGACTTGTGCAGACAAGGCACGCAAAGCTTGGGCAGAACCCTTGCCCACATCGCCGTAACCGGCCACAACAGCCACCTTGCCGGCAACCATGACATCGGTTGCACGCTTGATGCCGTCGACCAGAGACTCGCGGCAACCATAAAGGTTGTCAAATTTGGATTTGGTCACGGAATCGTTGACGTTGATTGCGGGGAATGCCAGGCGGCCTTCCTTGTGCATCTGGTAGAGGCGGTTCACGCCAGTGGTAGTCTCTTCAGTCACACCCTTGATCTTGCTCAAACGTGTGGAATACCAGGCCGGGTCAGACGCCAGCTTGGCCTTGATGGCATTGAACAGGTAAACCTCTTCCTCGCTGCCCGGATTGTGCAGCACGGTTTCGTCCTTTTCAGCCTTGGTACCCAGATGCAGCAGCAATGTAGCATCGCCGCCATCATCCAGGATCATGTTGGAATGGCCGCCATCCGCCCATTCGAAGATGCGATGAGTGTAATCCCAGTACTCTTCCAGCGTTTCGCCCTTGACCGCAAACACAGGGGTACCGCGCGCTGCAATGGCAGCCGCTGCGTGGTCCTGGGTGGAGAAAATATTGCAGGAAGCCCAACGCACTTCGGCACCCAGATCTTCCAGCGTCTCGATCAGCACGGCGGTCTGAATGGTCATATGCAGCGAACCGGTGATACGTGCGCCCTTTAGCGGCTTGGTCAATGCATACTCTTCACGGATCGCCATCAAACCGGGCATCTCTGTCTCGGCAATGGCAATTTCCTTGCGGCCCCAGCTGGCGAGGCCCATATCGGCAATTACATAATCTTTGAAATCAGTCACAGAATTCATCCTTCAGTTCCTTGAATGTGTGACCGGAGGGAAGTGGTAGTGGTGCATCGGCATCCTGTTCACC
>PHCD01000025.1 GCA_002842135.1 Betaproteobacteria bacterium HGW-Betaproteobacteria-8
GGCCGCTGGCGCTCAGCGGGCCGTCTTCAGTGACGCTGCCAGCCTGGACGCCGGAGCTGATGACCGGGGCGTCGTTAGTGCCGGTGACGGTGATGGTTAGTGTGGAAGAAGAAATACCGCCTCTGCCATCATCTACCGTAAAGGGCACATTGATCACATGATTGTCACCTGCCTTCAGGTAGTCATAGGCAGGGTCAGCATAATCGAATGAGAAACTGCCATCGGCATTGATAACCAGACCGGGCACAGCCGGACCGCTCTGGCTGAAAGTCAAAGGATCACTGTCAGCATCGGTAGCCACCAGTGTTCCAAAGAGCACAGGCGATCCTTCCAGATTACCGATAGACCCAGCCGAAACGACCGGTGCTGAATTTACTGGAGCAATGGATCCGCCGCCAGAGGGAACACCTTCCGTCGCGCCTGCTCCACTCGACGCGGACTGCACAGTATTGACATCGTCAGCACGAAACGCCTGTATCTCTCTCTGCGCATCAGAAACACGCGAAAACTCGAAATCGAAACCGTCAATCACCTGGCTGATGCGACCCAGGTCAACAAAACCGTGGCCATAAACTGAAGTAGCACCGCCCGTCAGCCCTGCCGCGGTTTCTTCCAGCACCTCATTGATATCCCGACCTTCTTCAATGGCCTTGATGACAGCATCCACAGTCGCGAGATCGACGGCGGCTTCGTCCGGCGCAGGGACGATTACATCCGCCAGCTCCTGGGTAAATTGAACAGTTTGTTCTGCCGAGATAAGGATTTTTCTGCCATTGACCAGTTGCAGTTCGACCACGACACCGATTGGCGTAATGATGGTATCGCCGGGTTGTATCGTATCGTTGAGATTCAGCAGCTTCTGCAGGCCCGCATCATCAACAACAGAAGCAGCGCCTTCACCTAGAATTGCAACTACAGTTCCAATAACGGCCATTTCAAACTCCTTAGGTACAGCAGAAAGTGACAATTGCCAGGTGCAATTGCAGCAGATGTTGCCATTAGATACGGTATTTGCTGAGAGCAGTATTGTCCTGAAGGACAATACGCATCAATTGATCTGGCGGGAGGATTTATCGTTAAGTATGAGCGCGAGCTGCAAGCGGTCCTTGACCTGCAGCCGCTCGAAGCAGGCTGATATGTGCGCCTTGACTGTACGCTCGGTAATGTTCAGTATGCGCGCGATTTCCTTGTTACTCAGGCCCTTGGCCGCCTCGACGGCCACGTCACGCTCACGCTGGGTCAGCTTGGAAAGCGCATCGGCGACCTGATCCGCTTGATTACTGACAAGGTTGGTACTGACATTGATGAGCTGTTGCAGCAAATCCCGCCCCAGCCATAAGCCGCCATGCGTAACGACTGAGCGCACTTCCTTCAACAGGCCGGCAGCACTGTAGGCATGGCAATAGCCGCTGGCGCCTGCACTCATGGCATGGAAAGCATCCTGCTGACTTGGCACATTCGACAACACAACGACCCTCACCCCGGGCAGTGCCTGCAGAATCTGCCCCAGCACCTCTGGCGTATTGGTGTGATTGCCATCAACATGCAGCCAGATAACAGTTCTGGACTTATTGGCAGCTTTGATCAACTCTGGTGTCAGCGCAGGATACAAAGACGCAGAAGCAAAAGCCCCCTCCCAGTCAGCGAGCATTCTGCCGCTTGGTGTAATAAACAGATTCTGCATCAGCGTTCGGTGAAAGCGTAAGACTTGGCTTTGAGCACAGGTTTCAACAAATAGGACAACACGGATTTCTTGCCGGTGATGATATCCACCTGCGCCACCATGCCGGGGATGATCGGTAAACCCTCACCCAGCCTGGATTCCAGTGTGCGCACCTTGACAATATAGTAGGCATTGCCTTCATCATCGATGATGGAGTCCGGCGAAATGCTTTCTACCAGCGCATCCAGCGTCCCATAAATGGTGTAGTCATAGGCAGTGAGCTTAACCGTCGCTTTCTGCAAATGGGTCACGAAGGCGATATCCTTGGGCTGTATTTTCGTCTCAAGCACCAGTGCGTCGTCGGATGGCACCACCTCGATGACCTCCTGGCCTGGCTGTATTACGCCGCCCACAGTATTGACATATAAACGACTGATTTTGCCATTGACCGGCGCTCTCAAAGTAGCCTGATTGACCTTGTCAGAAAGACCCTGGCTGCTTGCGGTCAACGCATTGATTTTGCCAGTAGTTTCGTTAAGCTCGGTTCTTACCTTGCTGAGTTGCACCTGCTCCACTTCGCTGACTTTACGTCTGGCTTCTTCAATGGCAGATTGAACACGGCCAATTTGCGCACGGGCCTGCTCACGATCACCCAGCAACCTGGATGCATCACGCTCAAGACGCAGGATATCCACGTCAGAGACAGCACCACTAGCCAACAGCGGCTTGGTCACTTCCAGTTCCTTCATGGTCAGCGTGTAACCACGGTCAGCCTGCGAATAACTGGCTCGCACCTCCTGCAATTCGCGCTCTTTTTGCCGCAACTGCTGGCGAGCAATATCCAGTTGGGAGGCCAGTTCATCCTTGCTGGCATGATAGAGTGCCAGTTCCTGGTTGTAGATCTCAGGAAACTCCGTGATCAATTCTTCCGGCGGCTCAAACGCCGTACCAGCAGCCAGCGCCTTCAAGCGCGACTCCTTGCCCAGCAAGGCCAGATGCTGTGCGCGATTCTCACGCAGAGAGGAAATGGCACGGGTCTCGTCGATCAGGATCAAGGGATCGCCTTTATTCACGATTTGACCTTCGGTTGCCAGAATTTTTACCACAATCCCGCCATCCAGTGATTGCACGACCTGCACCTGCCCGGAAGGAATGACCCTGCCCTCGCCTCGGGTAACCTCGTCGATTTTGGTAAAGTTGGCCCAGGTAATTAGGATAATCAGAATCCCGGCCATCCAGTACAGCAGTTTTCTGGCTCGAAGCGGACTTTGTTCTAGCATTGCAATCTCAATCTGTTGATTCCATGTCGGGTTCTCTTCCGTTTTTTTCGGTGCCCATCGGTTCAGAAGCAAATGCACCGGTTTCGCAATCCATGCGTTCCTGTGAAAAAAGGCATTGACATCACTAACTACCCTAAACAAGCGCTCATTCATTATGCATATCCATTACTCATAATGCCTTGGCAATTTTCCCGGCCTTTAGCGCTTCAACGATGTCTTTCTTTGGCCCATCCGCCATGATGCGGCCACCGTCTATGACAATGATGCGATCCACCAGGTCAAATAATGAAGAGCGATGACTGATCAGCATCATGGTCTTGCCCGCTGCCTCTTGCTTAAGTCGCTGCTTGACCACTTCCTCGCCGGAGTGATCCATGGCGCTGGTCGGCTCATCAAGCAGCAATATGGGAGGGTGATTGATGACAGCGCGAGCGATCCCAACCCCCTGCTTTTGCCCGCCAGACAAGGTTTCGCCACGCTCACCCACCGCCATGTCATAGCCCTTGGGATGCAGGTTGATAAATTCGTCTATGCCGCCAACCCTGGCCGCCTGAATAATTGCGGCGTCATCAGCATGCAAGGCTGATATCGCAATGTTGTCCTTCATGGTGCCAAAGAACAGATTGGTATCCTGCTGCACATAACCGATGTTACGCCGCAATTCGGCAGGATCCAGTTGGCGGATATCTATACCGTCGACTAATACAGCACCGCTGGTTGGCTGATACAACCCCAGAATCAATTTATGCAATGTTGTCTTGCCGGACCCCATGCGGCCAAGAATCGCCACATGTTCCCCGGCGCGGATTTTGAATGAAACGTTCGTCAACGCGCTCAGCTCGGACTCGGGATAGTTGAAGGTCACCTCGCGGAACTCGACATCCCCCCTGAACCTGCTTCTGGACAAGAAACTTGCATCATCCGGCCGTTCGACCGGATTATTCATGATGCTCTCCAGCGAAGTCAGTGCTGTCGATGCATTGTGGTATTGCGTCATCAAACCCGCCGCTTGCGAAATCGGGCTCAATGCGCGGGAAGCCAGCATGGTGCTCGCAATCAGGCCACCCATGGTCAAATCGCCGTGCATGACCAGATAAACGCCAAGAAGCAGCATGGCCACGGTAATGAACTGCTGCAAGCCCATGGAGCCATTGTTGATAGTGGATGACAGCAATCTCAGCTTACCGCCGACTTCCGCCAGAAATGCAGTGCTGCGCTCCCACCTGGTTTGCATGATGCCTTCAATACCCATCGCCTTCACCGTATCCAGCCCGACCAGGCTCTCGATCAGCGTAGCGTTGCGCATCGCCGTCGCACGATACATGGTTTCCGAAAGCTCATGCATCTTGGTCTGCACGCTGAGGGAATAAATCAACATAATGATGCCGCCGAAGACGACAGGAATGATCATCGGCCAAGCTATCCAGGCCATCACCGCGATGAAAATGAAGGCAAACGGGATATCGATAAATGTCGTGATCGTGGCAGAAGTGATGAAATCCCGAACAGTTTCAAATGAACGCAGGTTAGAAGCAAAAGAGCCGACTGAAAGCGGCCTGTTCTCCAAACGCACGCCCAGCACACGCTCCATGATGCGGGAAGAAAGCTTGATATCCACGCGCTGACTGGCCCAATCCAGGAAATAGCCGCGCACGGTACGCAGGATAAAATCGCCAATGATGATAAGCGCCACGCCAATGCCCATCATCCACAGCGTTTCAACCGATTTGTTGGGCACGATGCGGTCATAGACATTCATCGTGAACAGGGGCATGGCAAGCGCAAACATGTTGACGAGGAACGCTGCCAGCATGATGTCGCGGTAGACGCGGCTATTTTCCGAAAGCACGCCCCAGAACCAGTGTTGCAGCCTGACATCGCCGACCACAGGTGCGCGCTGGTCAAAACGGAACTTCGGTTTGAATACAGCCACATGACCGTAATACCGGCTGGCAAGGTCCTCCCGGGACAGCAGAATCTCCGCCTCGCCAATCGCCGGAAGTATTACCCGCGCATTCTTTCGTTCCGCATCCCAACCCAGCAACAAGCAGGCACCCTCGTCCTTGAGTAACAGCATGGCTGGCAGGAACTCTGCTGGGATCTGGCTCAGTTCAAACTTGTTGATTCTGCAGGTAAGACGTGCTCGTGCCGCCGCGCGACAGAGTAGATCAGGCGTTAAGCGCCCGCCCTGCAATGGCAGGCCGGAGGTCAGCGCATCTCTGGTAGTAGAAACCTCATAGAGATCGCAAAGCAAAAGCAACGATTCGAGTAAATCGTCCGGCCTCTCCTCAGCTGTTTCTTTTAATTCTTCTGTTGTTTGCATGCTTCTGTCTTATTTAACTTGATTTTGTAAAACAAAACTATTCAATGCGTCATGCATGAATACCATGCTACACCCTCAGCAAAAACTAGGCCAGTTAACGGGCCTTACAAATGACCGTATGCTCTATGGTCGAAGCTAAGCTGAAGAATGAGGGAATCATTCATTACACATCAAAGTTAATACGAAACAATCCCTAACTCATTTGATATTTGTCAAATTTGACGACTATTTTTCTAACACATTCGGCCTCCAGGCTTGGTCGCGAATACGTATCAGCCCATATATCCAGTAATTTTTGTTCACGCTAGCTTGTATTACATAGGTTTGGGAGGTCGAAAGGCGCCCTGGATCTGTAGTGGTATGCGTAATCACGAAATCGCCTCTAGAAGATTACGGCATCGGGATTACGGCATATTGATGAGCAGATTTTTTTAATCACATTGCAAGGAGAGCAACATGAACAAATTAATAACAGCTATCAAGAACTTCGTTCAGGACGAAGAAGGCGTCACCGCGATTGAATACGCGCTGATCGCATCTTTGATCGCCGTGGTCATCATTTTTGCCGTAACGACAACCGGTACTCAAATCAGGACTGTGTTCTGCACGGTCGTAGGCGCATTGGGTGGCGATGAAGCCGCTTGTAATGCAGGCTAATTAGAGGCTGGCAATGACCCCCAACTTGATGGGTTTGCTCGCACTGATGCCTCTTGGGCTTTTGTTGCTGATCATCGCCCAGGAAGACATACGCAGCCATCGCATATCCAACAGACTGGTACTGGTTGGGATGTTGCTAGGCATAGCGCTAAACGGCCTTCTGCCTGCCGGGCTTGGGTTCAACAGTGTGGTGCCTGGCGGTTTGGGTTGGCTGTCGGCACTACAAGGCTTAGGTCTCGGCCTTGTAGTGCTGCTGCCGCTTTATCTACTACGCACCATGGGTGCAGGCGACGTCAAACTGATGGGGATGGTGGGCTCCTTTCTGGGGCCGGGCGATATCCTCGGCGCATTACTGGCCATTCTGCTCACGGGCGGTTTACTGGCATTGATTATCGTACTTTCAGGTAAACAACTGACACTCCTGATGCACAACATGAAATTCATCGCCATGGATGGCATGCTGAAGTTGAACATGCGAGAAATGCCGGTGATAGACGGCTGGTTCGACTCGGTTGGCAAGCTCCCTTATGCCTTTGCCATTACGACTGGAACCTTGGCCTTTCTGCTCTGGCAGAGACTGGGACAATAATGGCCGGATGTGGCCGAGGTCGCGTCCGTTTGTAAATTTAACAAAAATATGACTCGGGAAGCAGGCCCGGAAATGGATGCCAAAATGCAGACAACGCTGGTCAATGAAATTGAAACAGGATTCGTGGAGCGTCGCCGTTCGAGCATGCCATCCGCGCCTGCTTCCGTCGAAGAGACCGGACTTGACTTCCCATTTCTGATTGAGCTGCTGACCAAGACCCTGTTCATACGTGGGCAGCTCAAGCTGCTCGACCTGGTGACACATACCAGACTGCCGCTGGTAGTGCTGGAACCTCTGCTGGCCTTCATGCGCTCCAAACAGATGTGCGAGGCTTCACGTAGCAGCGGCGCGGAAACAGCAATTTCCTACAACCTGACCGAACTCGGGAGTGCCCGCGCAGAAGACTACCTGCGCAAGAGTCAATACGTAGGTCCGGCACCTGTCAGTTTGACAGCCTACATCGACCAAGTAAAACAACAGTCCATTGCCAACATGCATGTTTCCCGCGAGCAACTTTCCGAGGTGTTCACGGGTTTGGTCGTTAACCAGCGCATTCTCACTCAGTTTGGCGCCGCCATGAATTCTGGCCGGGCAATCTTCGTCTATGGTCCGGCCGGCAGCGGCAAAACTTTCATCGCGGAGCATCTGGCAGGTCTGTTGACCGGCAATGTGGCGATTCCACATGCCATCCTGGTAGACAACGAGGTCATACAGGTATTCGATCCGTTGACGCATGTACCAGCATTTTCGCCGGAACGCAGCCAGCGGAACGGCGCTCCATCCGACAGCGGCGGCCTGGTTTTGGACAGACGTCGCATGTCCGACCAGCGCTGGATCATGTGCAATCGTCCAGTCATCAAGACCGGCGGCGAATTGACGCTGAGAATGCTGGATTTGGATTTTGACGAAAACGCGCGTTTCTATCAGGCACCGCCGCAAGTAAAAGCCAACAACGGCTTACTCATCATCGACGATCTGGGCCGCCAACTGGCGCCAGCCACCGACATCATGAATCGCTGGATCGTGCCGCTAGACCGGAGGGTGGACTATCTTTCACTGCACACCGGAAAGAAATTCATGCTGCCGTTCGATGTGATTGTGGTGTTCTCCACTAATCTTTCCCCGACCAAGTTGGCGGACGATGCCTTTCTACGCAGACTGGGCTACAAGATTTACGTGGGCGCGCTGAGCGAAGACGAATATGCCGTCATCACGCGCCAGGTATGCGAGGAGTTACAAATACCGTTCACCGAACAGGGTTTCAAGTATTTGCTGCACGGCTTACACGAAAAATATGGCAAGCCGCTATTCGCCTGCATTCCTAGAGATATTCTGGAACAGGTTCGCGACTTTGCCAGATTTGAGAACGTTCCGGCCGAAATGTCCAGCGACCTGCTGGATTGGGCTTGGGGAAATTACTTTACTCATGATTAGCGGTCATTCAGAGATCTACGGAAACAAGGGGAAGTTCAGATGAAAAATCCAAGAGCTATATTGATGATCGTCATCGCCATTGCCATCGGCTTGGGGGCGGTGTTTATCGCTTCACGCTGGATCAACCAGCAGGCGACAATGGAATTTGACAAGGTAGTGGTGGCCGCGCAAGACATTGACCTCGGCACACCGCTATTGCCGCAGATGCTACGAGTAGCCGACTGGCCTAAAGGAAGCGCGCCTACAGGTGCCACCGACGACCCTGCAAAACTGGATACCCGCGTGCTGAAGACCAGCTTGCAGCGTGGCGAGCCAGTGCTTGAATCGAAGCTGGCTCCCATAGGCTCAACCGGCGGATTGTCTGCAGTGATCAGCGAAGGGAACCGGGCAATGACCGTCCGCGTGAACGATGTCATTGGCGTTGCCGGCTTTGCCCTGCCGGGCAACTACGTGGACATCGTGGTCAATACGGAAGATGACAGCAAGGTCGAGCGCGGCGTCAGCAAGAGTGTCTCAAAGATTGTGCTGGAGCATATTCTGGTGCTGGCAGTTGCCCAGGAACAAAGCCGCGACGAAACCAAACCGAAAGTAGTGAATGCCGTCACACTGGAAGTCACGCCAGAGCAAGCTGAAAAACTTGACCTGGCAAGAAGCGTTGGCAGCCTCTCTCTGGTGCTACGTAACCAGATAGACAACACACTCGCCAATACCACCGGCGTCACAAAGTCTTCGCTACTCGGCAGTGAACCAGCAGCCGTAGCTTCTGTGCCACAAACCCCGGTCACCGAAACGCCGAAACCGGCAGCCAAACCTGTCGTGCGTAAAGTGGTGAGACAACCAAGTGGTGTCCAGGTAGAAGTCATACGCGGCAACACAAGAACCGTTGAACAGTTCAAGGCAGATGGAAAATGAGCGCGCATGCATCGGGGCATTCGTGTCAAGTAATCAGTGATCTCGAACACAACAGCGAAATTGGATATTGCCAGGGAGATATGAAAATGAATCAGCACAGGGTCACAATGGGACGTTGGTCTAGCGAGACCGGCAAGCGCATGTTGGCCGCGCTGGGATTGGGCTTGATGTGTGTCATGCCCATGCAGTCGAGCGCAGCCGTTGCTGCGACTGATCTCAAACCAGAGGCTTTCCAGCTGGCGCAGGCAACTACAGCCCCTCAACGTTCACTCTTGGCCACAACAGAGCTGGCGCCAACGATGGAACTACCGCTCGGTCAATCGCATTTATTGCGATTGCCGGCTGGCATCAGCCTGAAAAAGGTCAAGGTCGAGGATGACAAGGTCGTGCAAATTGAGGTCATCAGTCCGCGCGAAGTGCTGCTGCAAGGCAAGACTACCGGCGCTACCGTGGTCATTCTATGGGACAATGCCGGCCGCACTTCGGTCGTTGACGTCACCGTAGTCGCCACCACGGCTGCAGCAGATGCTGCCTCCTTGCGTACCAGGCTGGAACAATTGTTCCCTAACGAAAAAGGCGTGCAGGTCAGTACTGTTTCCAACTCCCTGGTGCTGTCCGGCACGGCCAGCGACGCCCTCAAGGTAGACAAGATGCTCTCGCTGGCAGAAGCCTACGCTGGCAAGGACAAAACCAAGAAGGTCATCAACATGTTACAGGTTCTGGCCCCGCAACAGGTCATGCTGGAAGTGAAGATGGCCGAAGTGTCAAAAAACCTGCTGGACAAGCTTGGAGCCTCGTTCAATGCCTCACGCAGCAACGGCGGTGTCAACTTCGATATCGCCGCCGGCCTGCTTAGCCTGTCCGACAGTTCGATCACCATCACGCAGGGCAACAAGGTGATCAAGATCGACGCTGAAAACAGGGACGGCGTAGTGAAGATCCTGGCTGAGCCCAATATCATCGCCACAAGCGGTCAGGAAGGCAGCTTCCTTGCCGGTGGCAAACTCTTCATTCCGGTGCCGCAGAACTCGGCTGGCGGCGCTTCCACTATTACACTGGAAGAGAAAGAGTTCGGTGTTGGTCTCAAGTTCACACCAACCGTGCTGGCTGATGGCATGATCAATCTCAGGGTGGCACCGGAAGTCTCCGAGCTATCACAAAGCGGCACTGAAGTGGTTTCCGGAGGCGGCGGACGTAGCGTGCTACCTTCGTTCACCACACGCCGCGTTTCCACAACCGTGCAACTACGCGATGGCCAGAGCTTTGCCATTGGCGGCCTGATCAAGAACAACGTCACAGCAACTATCCGCCGTTTCCCCATCCTGGGCAACATACCCATCCTGGGTGCACTGTTCCGTAGCAGCGAGTTTCAGAACGACAAGACAGAGCTTTTGTTTGTGGTAACACCTCGTCTGGTGAAACCCCTGCCGCCGGATTACGCGCTTCCAACCGACAACTTTAACCCGCCCGACACGAAGGAGTTTTTCCTGGATGGCAAACTCGAAGGCAAAACCGAAGGCGCAGAAACCGCTGAAGATAGTCCCGCAACAGGTGATCAAGCCGAACCCCCGCAACAAGGTGCCAGCGATGGCTTTGAAATGAGATAAGGAGACGATCGTGCGCACACATACATCGAATTACAGCGTTGCTGGCCTGTTTGCACTGATGTTGCTGGCCGGTTGTGCCAGCCAGACCCCAATGCTGGACGAAAGCTTCGGCGATGCGGTCAACGCCGCAAAGGCACAACAGACCCTGAATCCGGATGCGGCACTGACCAACGAGCCGGTCTACGGTATTGATGGCGATGCTGCCAACGCAGCTATAGATACCTACCGTGAATCCTACGAGAACCCAGAAGAAGGTACTACCGACGTATTTAACATCGGGGTAGGCACTGACAGCAGCACTGGTACCGGCAATTAAAGTGCATTCCGGCTCTGTATGTATTAAGCCAGGCAACCTTCACTGGGAAAGCACATGATGATGTACCGGCAAAAAGATCAACACCACTGCAAGCGCCAACGTGGCGCAGTGGCGATTATTGTCGCCATTTGTATCGCTGTGCTGGTCGGCATGCTGGGCCTCGTACTGGATCTTGGACATCTGTTCGTCGCCAAGACCGAACTACAAAATGCAGCCGATGCGGCAGCCTTGAGTGGTGCACGTGAACTGGACGGCACCATGGCCGGACTGCTTCAGGCCGAGATCAGGGCTATCGAGACAGCAGCCAGGAATCGTTATGACCTTAACGGTTTAGAAGTGGAATTGACGGTGGATGATCTCTGGGTAGGTAACTGCCCCGGGGATGAATGCATGACGCCCATCAGCCTGGTGACTGCGGATATCGTCAACGACAAGACTTTTCTCAAGGTTGATACCGGCAGCCGCAACTTCAGCACCTGGTTCATTCATGTGCTATCGAGCACCATCACCAATACCAGCACTTTCGCCGTGGCGGTAGCTGGCAAATACCTGGCCAATATCACGCCTATCGGCATGTGCCAGTTATGGGACGATCCGGATAACAGCCGAGACAACGAACTGGGCTATGAGCGGGGCTTGAGCTACAAACTGAGCGACGTTAATCCGATTACGTCAGGCGACCCGATCTGGATTATTCCTTCCGCTATGCCACCTGATGCGTGTAACCCGGCCACTGCCAGTGCGACGGCATCCCTGCCATATGTCTGCACCGGCAAGATCGCCTTCACTCCGATAATTGGTGATTCGGTCTACACGAACACCGGCATCAGCGGCCCGCAGTTAAGTGCACTGGATTCGCGCTTTGGCGATTATTCAAGCCAGGGTAAATGCGTCAACAGTACAGCTCCGGCCGATACCAACATCCGCGAATACCGCTACACCGATACTGCTCCCGGTAGCCCGGCTGATTGGATTGAGCCTGATCCAACACGCCAGAGCGTTGCCTTCCTGCCCGGTCTTGATCCTGTCACTGGACAGAAACGGCCGCTCAAAGCTGATGAACGCGTCTTCAGCGACCTCGGCGTAATCTGGTCTTCCGGCCGGCCTAGCGGAGCCGTAGCCGGCGATTGGGGTACGCTTTACGGCGGCACAGCGACCGCCTATCCGGAACCTTCACCCTACAAACAACCGGCCGGCAGTACCTTCCATCAATCGCCCAACAGCAGTTTGCGATCCGTTCCCAACCGCCGCAACATCAACGTACTCATCCTCGATTGCGCGGGCATGGCAGGTGGTGGTGTATGTGAACCGTCGCGGATCATGGGCATCGGCAGTTTCCTCCTGCAAAAGCGTGCCAACCAGCCAACCGACAAGGAAATCTATCTTGAATTCAACGGCCTGTTACCGAGCACCTTTTCCTCGTCCGATATTCGCCTTTACCGATAGATCATGAGCCTCATGCGAACCAAGACCAGGACAAACAGAATGAGCCACAGCAAGGCACGCGTTAGCGGTGCTGTCGCGGTTGAGTTCGCACTGCTCATTATCCCTTTGCTGCTGATCGTAGCCGGGATCGTCGAATTCGGCCGCATGTTCTGGTATTACGATGCAATTTCCAAGGGTACGCGCGATGCCGCCCGCTATGTATCAAACGCCAGGGCCAGCTCCACGCAAGCGGTAGACAATGTCATCAGCGATTGGGCAATCGACATGGTGGTTGCTAGCGCCACAGCGGCCAACGTGCCTGATTTCGAACCTGAGCAGGTGAGCGTGACATGTGACCCAGCTGATTGCTCCGCGCCCGATTACGTCAGTGTCAATGTGGCTTATCCCTTGCAGTTAGGCAGTTGGATTCCATTTTTCGGCAGTGCCGGGGCAACCACTTGGGATGTTACCCTGGCCCCCGCCACCACCATGCGTTACATGCGCTAGGAGAAACAATGCAGCCATTTGTCAACAGCAACAAGACCAGGCACCAGCAAGGGGTGGCGGCGGTCGAGTTTGCCCTGGTGGCGATGCTGTTCTTCACGCTGCTGTTCGCCATACTTGAATTTGGCCGTTTGTTCTACCTGCAAAACGCCGTGCAGGAAGTGACACGCCGCGCTGCTCGTGAAGCCACGGTACGTTGGGTCACTGCCGGCGAAGAGGTACGCAACCTGGCACTGTTCGAGGCTGCCAACCTGCCAGCGGGGCCGGAAATCACTGCCGAAAACATTGTGATCGAATATCTGAATGTCGACCAGGATGTGATCGGGAGTCTGCCCGACAGCCCCCTGGATAACGTGAAAGCATGCCTCAATGCCGAAACCAATTGCATCGCCTATGTACGGGTTTCCATCAACGATGCGACATACAGCCCCATGATTGCCTTGTTCTCCGCTTTTTCAGTACCGATTACCGCTTCCACGGTAACGATACCAGCCGAGAGCCTGGGTTATTGAGAATATTAAGAGACAGGATAGATTATAGTGAGAATAGCAGCCGTTTCCCCCAGCCGACAGATACTCGACGAATTGCGTAGCCACTTGACCGCAAAGAGCGCCAGACACGAGCTTTCGACCGTGGTCGGCACCGTACTGGATGCGCTCGCAGTTGCCGAACAGAAGCTGCCGGAGCTACTCCTTATCGACGTCAGCACCGACAATCTGGACGAGATGTCGGCGCTGGAACGCATAACCTCCCGTCATCCGGGTATCGAGATCATTTTGCTGAGTAGCGGGCGTTCTCCTGAGTTCCTGATCGAGGCCATCCATATTGGCGTCAAAGATGTACTGGATCTGCCGTTGGTCCCGGCAGCACTGGATAAGGCAGTAAGCCGGATCGAAGGCAAGAGCAAGAGCAAGAGCACCACCAGTGCTGGCAAACAGCCTGGCAAGGTCCTCGCATTTATTTCCTGCAAGGGCGGTAGCGGCGCTACCTTCCTGACCAGCAACCTTGCGTATATCCTGGCAGCGGAAAAAGCTACCAAGGTGGCCTTGCTCGACCTTAATCTGCAGTTCGGCGATGCCTCACTGTTCGTGTCGGATCAGGTACCGGTCAATACGCTAGCCAATATCGCCAGCAACATCAATCGCCTGGATGCAGGCTTCCTGGCATCTTCGATGATCCATGTACTGCCCAATTTTTCTGTCCTGGCTGCGCCGGAAGATGCCGAGCGTTCAATTGAGGTCAAGCCCGAGCACATTGACGCGCTACTCAATCTGGCCCGGACACAATACGATTTCGTTATCGTCGATGTCGGCTCAGCGCTCAATGCCAACAGCGTTAAAGTTCTGGATCATGCTGACATTATCTTTACCGTACTGCAGATGACGCTGCCTTTCATCCGCGACTCCAAACGCCTGCTCAAATCCCTGCAATCCCTGGGCTACGCTAACGAACGCATACACCTGCTTGTCAACCGATATGAAAAAGGCGGCAATATCAGTCTGCAGGATGTGGAGTCTTCACTCGACATGAAAGTATTCAAGACCATACCCAACAGTTATGAGGCGGTATCGGCTTCAATCAACCAGGGGGTTCCCATCATGCAGATTGCGAAGAACGACCCGGTTACCCGTGCGCTGCACGATGTCGCGGAGAGCCTGACCGGAGACATGAAGGCCACCAAGAGCGGCTGGATTTCGAACCTGTTCCACCATGCCTCTACGTAAAAGTCAAAAAAGGAAGGAAAAGAATCATGTCCCTTCGTGACCAGCTTGAAGATACGACAAACCAAAAGGCTGCAGAGCCGACCTCAGTTGAACCCGTACAATTTACGGACAACAAGGCCTATCAGGAACTGAAGTCCCGCATCCATCGCAAGCTGCTGGATCGCGTTGATCTGGTCATGATGGAGAGCATGCAGCCCAAGCAACTGCAGCAGGAACTGAAGAATCTGGTTGAGCGCCTGCTGGATGAAGACACCCTGGCGATCAACGATGCCGAACGCGCCAGCCTGGTGCGCGACATCCAGCACGAGGTGCTGGGCCTCGGTCCACTGGAAACATTAATGGCCGACCCGACCATATCGGATATTCTGGTCAATACACACCGTCAGGTGTATGTCGAACGCAAGGGCCGACTGGAACTCTCCAACGTGCGTTTCGAAAGCGAGGCGCATTTGTTGAAGATTATCGACAAGATCGTTTCCGGTGTTGGCCGCCGCGTGGATGAGTCCAGCCCCATGGTAGATGCGCGCCTGCCGGACGGTTCGCGCGTCAACGCCATTATTCCTCCGCTGGCAGTTGATGGTGCTATCCTCTCCATTCGTCGTTTCGCCGTAGTGCCACTGACGATGCAGGATTTCCTGAACTACAAGAGCCTGACCCCAGCTATGGCAGAGGTGTTACAAGGACTCGTCAAGGCCAAGGTCAATTTCGTCATTTCGGGCGGCACCGGTACAGGCAAGACCACTCTACTCAACGTGCTTTCACGCAATATCCCGGCCAGCGAACGTGTCATCACGATCGAAGATGCGGCTGAACTGCAACTGCAACAACCGCATGTGGTACGCCTGGAAGTCAGGCCACCCAATATCGAGGGCAAGGGTGAGGTGACCCCCCGCATGCTGGTACGCAACAGTCTGCGCATGCGACCAGACCGCATCATCGTCGGTGAGGTCCGCGGCGCCGAAGTCGTGGACATGCTACAGGCCATGAACACCGGTCATGAGGGCTCCATGGTGACTATCCACGCCAATACTCCGCGAGATGCGTTAACCCGCATGGAAAACATGATGGGCATGGCCGGTTTCAACCTGCCCCCCAAGGCCATGCGCGAACAGATCAGCTCGGCACTGACTGCCATTATCCACATCTCTCGCATGAGCGACGGCAAACGCAAGGTAACCAGTGTGCAGGAAATCACCGGCATGGAAAGCGATATCATCTCCATGCAGGATATCTTCACTTACGAACAGACCGGCGTCGCGGCCGACGGCACTGTGCAAGGGCATTTCCGCGCAACCGGTATCCGTCCCAAGTTTGTCGACCGCCTGCGTACACGCGGTGTCAATCTGTCGGACGAACTATTCGATCCATCCAGGCATTTCGAATAGGAGCCGCACGTGGACTATCTTTACTACCTATTTGTGATTCTCGGCTTCCTCGCTGTGGTGCTGTTTCTGGAAGGCTTGTTTCTAGCCTGGCGCTCCTATCGGGGCACGGAAGCAAAACGCATCGCACGCCGCCTGCGGGCGATGTCCGCGGACCACGACCAGGTCAGCTCATCGCTGATCAAGCAGCGCCTGTATTCGACAACACCAAGCCTCAATACCCTGTTGAAAGAGATATCAGGCACCGCTTATGTAGACAAGCTGATCCAACAGTCCGGTCTGAATATCAATGTCGCCAGGTTTATCGGACTGTCGCTGGTTGCCGCCATTGTCAGCGTATTGCTGGCGATACAATTGGGCATGCCGGTGGTGGCAGTCTGCGTCTTCGGCCTGGTTGGCATCGCTCTGCCAATGTTGTATCTGCAAGGGACAAAACACAACCGCATGATTGCCGTGGAGCAACAACTGCCAGATGCACTAGATCTCATGGCACGTGCCATGAAAGCCGGCCATGCGTTCCCCAGCGCACTGAAGATGGTCGGCGACGAGATGCCCGAGCCAATCGCCTCTGAATTTCGCATCGTTTTTGACGAAATCAATTACGGCATCTCTGTGCAAGAGTCACTCAATAACCTGATTACTCGCATGCCCAGCACCGATCTCGGCTATTTCGTCATTGCCGTGTTAATCCAGCGCGAAACCGGCGGCAACCTCACCGAATTGCTTGGCAACATCAGTCATATCATCCGCGAACGCCTCAAACTGCTAGGTACCGTACGCGTACTATCTGCCGAAGGACGTATCTCGGCCTGGATTCTGACCATCCTGCCTTTCGTACTGGCATTCGTGTTGCAGCTGGTCAACCCCAAGTTTCTAGGCGTGTTGTGGACCGACCCAATGGGCCTGAAGATGGTGGGTTTTGCTTTGTTGATGATGATCATCGGCATTTATGCCATGTGGCGCATCATCAAGATTCGAGTCTGATACTGAAGAAACGGGCGAATATTTCATGAGTACCTTACACATCGTTTATCTGATTCTGATCTTCATCACCGTGGTCGTGGTTTCGCTGATAATTCTCAATCAGCTCACGCCCGACACCTTGCAATCCAGGCTGCGCAAACTGGCCAAGGAAACTCCCAAGCCACGTGACGAATCAGCCTGGATACAGCGTATTGTGAAGCTCAGCGGCCGCATTGCCAGACTATCGCTACCGGTCGAAGGTTGGGAAAAATCGCAAATGCGCGTGCATTTCATGAACGCCGGCTACCGCCAGGAGAACGCGCCAATCATGTTCTTTGCCGCCAAAAGTCTGCTCACCTTCACATTTCCGGCACTGTTTCTGCTCTACAGCGCCATCAGCGGCAACAGCATGCAACCCAACAATTTTCTACTGATGCTCGGCATTCTCGCTGCACTGGGCTACTTCCTGCCTAACATCTTCCTGCAACGACGCATCGCTTACCGCAAACGCGAAATTTTCGAAACCTTCCCTGATGCCATCGACCTCATTACTGTTTGCGTAGAAGCTGGCCTCGGGCTGGATGCCGCCCTCGCCCGCGTCGGTAAGGAGATGCATCTGAAAAGCCCTGTTCTTGGCGAAGAGTTGCATCTACTCAATCTGGAACTGCGCGCCGGCAGTTCACGCGAACGTGCCTTGCGCAACCTCGCATTGCGCACCGGCGTCGAGGAGATCGATACGCTAGTGGCTATGCTGGTGCAGTCCGACCGTTTCGGTACGAGCGTTGCCGAATCGCTGCGCGTGCACTCGGACAGCCTGCGTACCAAACGACGTCTGCGCGCAGAGGAAGAGGCAGCAAAGATCGGGACCAAGCTGCTATTTCCGCTGATCTTCTTCATTTTTCCATCCATGCTGCTGGTACTACTGGGGCCGGCATACATCAGCATTCAAAGGATTCTGCTGCCTACCATGGGCGCTCAGTAGAGGTTCTAACTTATTCGAGACGTAATTGAATGAAACGGAGGTGCATCATGCAAACCAGAATGAAATTGCTACCCGCGCTGTGCTGTATCGCGCTTTTGGGTGGTTGCGCATCAAATCAGCCGGAAAAAAGTGCACTCTGGTCAATGTCGCCGGACACCAAGGCTGGCAGTACCGGATTGACTCCAACTGCTTTGTACCAGATGGGCCGCTACTTCCAGGGACAAAACCGTTTGGATCTGGCATTGGAAGCCTATCAGAAAGCATTGGCGGCTGATGAACGCTACACCGAAGCTCACAATGGCGTCGGTGTTATCTATTCCCGGAAGGGCCGCTACGCAGAAGCTATTACTGCCTTCAACTCGGCCATCGCTCTAGCCCCGGATGCAGCGCATCTGCACAGCAATCTTGGATATGCCTACTACCTGCAGGGCCGCTATGCCGACGCTGTACTGGCGCTACAAAAAGCGACCACGCTGGAGCCTAACAACAAAAGGGCATTGAACAATCTCGGCCTGGCACACGCCAAACTCGGCAACCAGCCACAGGCTATGCATGCTTTTGCTGAGGCTGTCACAGTTAACCCCGAAAGTCCGGCGGCCAGGGAATCGGAAACCAATACCATGAAATTGGACAAACATAGAGGAGTGTTGCGGCCAGCACCAATCGCTCCAGTTGCTGAGAGCAGCTTGAAACTGTCTGAAGTGAGTCCCAAGGTGTTCGAGTTTCAATATCCAGCCGAACCTGCGGCCGTCAAGGCTGACAGTACAGCAGAAATTCGGCCAGAGGCCTCAAATATCCGTTTTGAGGTGGCTAACGGCAACGGTCGCAACGGCATGGCAAAGAAAGTAGGCCTGTATCTGAACGGACAAGGCTACTCCGCGCCAAGGCTGACAAACCAGAAGCCGTATCAGGTTACGAAGACGCAAATCCAGTATCGTGAGGGTCGCCTGGCAGAGGCAGAACTCCTCAAGTCCAGCCTGCTGGATGCTCCAGAGTTGGTCATGCGTAACGATCTGCGCGCCGACATACAGGTACGACTGGTTCTGGGCAAAGACATCCTGCGCCAGGCCTCTGGCCCGGATAATAGATGGCAGCTCCTGAAAGTCGCCATTCTCGGCCACAGCGCTTAGCAAGAAGCATGAAAATTTCCGTAGTAACCGTTAGTTCTTCAATCAAAAGAAAGGGAGTTGCAACATGGATATCAAACATATCATCGAACCCGAAAGAATGGGCCTGTGGGTAGCTGTGACCTTCATCCTGGCACTCATCGCGCTGATACTTTCCTTTATCAGCCTCAATCGTTCCAACGACCTGATGTATATGACGCAGACTCAGGTATTGCTTCTTAACAAGAAGATTGAGGATGCGAAAGTACCTTCTGCAGAACCTGCAGCAGTAGAGCCAGCAGCTGAACAAATGGAATAGTACTGAACATTATTGGCCAACCACCAAGCCAGATTCCGCAAATGCACATACGGGATCTGGCTTTTTTGCAGAGAATTTTTATCTGGATTAATTTTTATCTGGATTAAAGACGTGCAAATTAAAACCCAACTATTCGCGGCGGCCATCAGTCTTGAATACGGACGCTGTTTTGGCAGGTAGCTGTTTTGATGGCTACCGGAATGGAAATAACTCTACGCCATTTTCACTTCAATAGAAAAAGGCTGAGGCTTGGATAGGACAATGAAATAGTGGAGGCGCGAGCCGGAGTCGAACCGGCCTAAACGGCTTTGCAGGCCGCGGCATAACCGCTTTGCTATCGCGCCATACCCGTACAACGGTGACTATAAAAAAAGGGAAAGCAATGTTTGCTTGCTTTCCCTTTTTTGTATTTGGAGCGGGAAACGAGTCTCGAACTCGCGACCTCAACCTTGGCAAGGTTGCGCTCTACCAACTGAGCTATTCCCGCGTGAAGAAGGCA
>PHCD01000130.1 GCA_002842135.1 Betaproteobacteria bacterium HGW-Betaproteobacteria-8
TGTGCCAGCACGTTGAGCGATGCCGGAATCAGTGTGCCATCCACTACATTGATTGCATCTTCAGTATCAAGCGCAACTTCATCCGGGTTTGACCGGCCAGCATTCTGGCGATTGATTTCAGGCAGTGCCAATTTGCCTGCCAGGCCTTTTATTTTTCGTTGAATGAGATCGGCCGCCGATGCATCTTTATCCACCATGGTTTTGTCTTCAGCAGTTTCACTTTTTTGCTGACTTTGCTGACTTTGCTGGGCTTGCTGGTTTTGAGCCGCCTGCTGCTGACTTTCACTTTTTTGATGAATCTGATGCGTCAGCTTCTGCTGGAATGAGCCAGCCTCGCTGGATTGTCCGGTGGTGTTGCCGGATTTTGAGGCGCCCTGAGTATGGGCTTTGGGAGCAGCATTCGACGTATTCAGTAATGGCAGGTTTTGCATCATGGATTCCTTCTGGTTTCTCATATACTTGTATTCGATTAGCGTGAATGCGCTTTTTTCATGCTCTGGCGCAGGGCGTGTTCATCCATCAATTTCTGGTCTTTTTTCAGTTGTGCGCGATGCGCCCTGGCTTCTGCCTGCGTGACGAGCACACCGTAGGAGAGTTTCTTGCGTTCGCATTCCTGCCAGTATTTCCGTTGGTCAGCGACCTTTTGCCTGCAGGTATCCACTACAGATTGCTGGCCGACAATGGCCTGATTCAGTTTGGCCAGGAAGCTCTGAAAGTTCTGGTAGCTCTCGGCAAACAAGCCCTTCTGTGAGTTTTGTGCAAGCTGATTGGTATAGTCGTTGCGGTAATCCAGCAGCATATTGAGATTTTTTTCGCTCTCTTTCAGCAGCTTGTTGGCGTTGCCCAGTGCTTCCGCAGCCTGATTGGATTCCTTGATGGCGATCTCAATCAGGGTGTGAATGGCGCTGGATATTTGCTTTGTCATGTTTTTCTGCCCTTATCTGGCTTTCGTTTATCTGATTCGCTCTTATCTGGCCACTCAGGTTTCCAGCAACGTTGAAAGCTGCTGGATACTGTGGTCGATGTCTGCCCGCTCATTGATATCTTGTTGCAGGAAAGCGGCAATTTCTTCGTGCTTGCCAATGGCCTCATCGAGTACCGGGTCCGAACCAGCCTCGTATGCACCTACGTTAATCAGGTCGATATTGCGGGTGTAGCGCGAATTCAGTTGTTTCAGTTTCAGGGCGGATTTTTGATGCGCCTTGCCGGTAATGTTGACCATCACGCGGCTGATCGATTGCTCGATATCTATGGCAGGGTAATGTCCGGCTTCCGCTAGCGAGCGGTTAAGCACAATGTGCCCATCGAGAATGGCGCGTGCGGCATCGGCAATTGGGTCCTGCTGGTCGTCGCCTTCTGTCAGCACCGTGTAAAAAGCTGTAATCGAACCCTCGCCTGCTTTGCCATTGCCTGCACGTTCCACCAATGCCGGTAACTTGGCGAATACGGAAGGCGGGTAGCCTTTGGTCGCGGGTGGTTCACCAATTGCCAAGGCAATTTCACGTTGCGCCATGGCGTAGCGGGTGAGCGAATCCATAATCAGCAATACATGCCGGCCTTGATTGCGGAAATTTTCGGCAATGCTGGTGGCATAGCTGGCGCCCTGCAGGCGCATCAGTGGCGAAGCATCGGCAGGCGCTGCAATGACTACGGAGCGGGAGAGTCCTTCCTCACCTAGAATCTGTTCTATGAATTCCTTCACTTCCCGGCCGCGTTCGCCGATCAGGCCGACGACAATGACATCGGCCGTGGTGTAGCGCGCCATCATGCCGAGCAGCACACTCTTGCCGACGCCGGAACCGGCGAACAAGCCCATGCGTTGTCCGCGTCCGACAGTCAGGATGCTGTTGATGGCGCGAACGCCAACGTCAAGCGCCTCGGTAATCGGTGCGCGCGATAGCGGATTGATTTGTCGCGTGTTGAGCGGTGCAACATTGCGCGTTTTGAGCGGGCCGAGGTCGTCCAGCGGCATGCCCGCGGCATCCAGCACCCGTCCCAGAAGTTCGATGCCGACCGGCAAGTGGCGTGCACGGTCGGCAGCCCTCCTGCGCGGATGATTTGCACTGCCCGGTCTCGGTATATGTTCAGTGACTTCCAGGGGGAAAACCCGGATACCCGGCACAATGCCTTCGATGCTGCTTTGTGGCATCAGCAATAACCTGTCGCCATCGAAGCCGACGACTTCCGCCTCGATTTTCCTGCCATCCGGCAAAGGTATCGTGCAAGCACTACCGACAGGCAGCTTGATGCCGACGGCTTCCATCACCAGGCCGGTGAGGCGTGTCACGCGGCCGGAAATCTCCATGGATTCACTGAGCTTGAGGAGCTCGCTACAGTCTTGCGTGTAGCTGCTCCAGCGCTGTGAATGTGGAGTATCAGCACACATCATGCATTACTTTCATCCAGCCATTCGCTGGGTTGCCCCAGGGCATTGCTGATACGTTTCCAGCGTGTGCTGTTGGTGGCGTCGATCTGGTTGCTGGGGGTTTCCACCATACAGCCGCCGCGCTCTATCGCCTGGTCTTCAATAATCAGCCAGCCGCCTTCGGCCAGTTCCTCGGCCAGGTTCAGTTTCACCGCTTCGACATCTACGGGGTTGAGCAAAATACGTGCTGGCTGATTGACGATGGGCAGGTAACGAATCGATTCCTTTACTACGGCGAGCACGCGATTATGGTTGATATCCAGGTTTGTTTTGAGCATGGCTTTGGCAATGTCCAGCGCAAGCGTGAGCAATTCCCCTGCAATTTTTTCATCGGCCTCTTTTAATGAGCTGGTGAAAGTCCTGGCAAGTTCCACAATCGCTTGCTCATGCTCAGCGGCCTTTTGCATGCCAGCCTCGTAACCTTCCTTCATGCCTTTTGTGTAGCCTTTTTTAAAGCCTTCAATACGTGCGTTTTCAAGAATCTGGGCCAACTCATCGGGTACTTTTGGTTTTGCACGCTCCACTTTCCTGGAATGTGTTTTGCCCTCGGCAGATAAGATAGACATCTCCCAGCGCTGATATTCGTCTTGCGCCTCTTTGGGCAGGTTGATATCAGACATAGGTGTCTTCGCCTCCCTTGCCTATCATGATCTGGCCTTCGTCGGCGAGCCCGCGAACAATCTGCAGGATTAGTTTTTGTTGTGCCTCAACCTCGGACAAGCGCACGGGACCTTTACTTTCCAGGTCTTCACGCATCATCTCGGCAGCACG
>PHCD01000026.1 GCA_002842135.1 Betaproteobacteria bacterium HGW-Betaproteobacteria-8
TGCCGCCGATGGTGACTGGGTTGCCCTTGAGTGTGACGGTTGCCATGTCGATCTCCTTTTTTTAAGCATGGTTATTGAAAGTACAAATGGAAAACGCCCCCAATCAGAGAGCGTTTTCTTTGGTGCTGTATGTCAGTAGGTTAGGGCGTGTTCACACTAAATTCGCGTTTGCGACGGGGGCGATTTGGGATGCCATCCGCGAAGCAGGACGCGCAGAATTGCAGGCCACTTCAAGCGGCTTGCGACAAAGGAGGGTGCCCAAATCACCCCCGTCCCGAAGGGTTGCCAAGATAACGCGTGTCTGCTGCGTTGCAAGGCTTGCGAATGGAACGACCATTTGCCGCGCCTCGCGCCTTGCATCCATCGTGTTATCTTGGCAACGCATACGTGAATTTAGTGTGAACACGCCCTAGTCTATCATCCCAATAGATTCTCGGTCAGGTAACCGATGGTCATGGTCTGATTGTGCAGCACACTGTCCGTGGTGTTGGGGCGTGGCGCCAATTCACCGTAAGAATAAAAGCCGGTGAGTGCGGTTTGCGGCCCAAGGATCTGCTGCACCATCTTGATTTCGTCAGAGACTTGTTCTGCCATCACGCCTTTGCGACCAACACAACTGACGCAAATGGCCAAGCCTGGCTGATTGGTAACTCCTGGTTTTAATCCGTCAGTTACCAGATGTGCCGCCCCGCCTGCACCTTCTACCAGGCGGTCATGATTGGTCTGGCACAGGCGGACGGTTTCGCCTTCTTCGACGTTGCCGGCGAAAGTCAGGCTGTTGTTGGCAGGGTCAACCGCCAGCAAGGTTCTGATCTTTTCAACATCGCGTTTGCCTTCTTCGATGATGGCCAGCGGGAATTTCAAGCCGCTGCCCGGCAGGCCCTTGGCGTATGCATCGCCAATATACATGCGGTAGAGCGGCAGCGCTGGTTTGCCATCCATTTCATAGACAACGTTCTTGACTGAGCGAGTGATCTTGCGTGGCGGACCATAGGGTTTCCAGCCACCGAGTGCACCACTTGAAGTGACCAGGTTGTTGCCGTAAAGGCCGACCGCAATCACCAGGTTATCGGAAATCACATCGTTGAATAGTTGTAGGGTTTTGACAAATGCCCCGCCGTCGCCAGCCAGGCCACCGACAATCGGGATGTCGCCCAGTACGCTCTGGAAGCCGAGCAGCAGTTCCGAACCGTTCACATTGAGGCCGTCGGAGAATACAAGCACCGTCCGCAGGCTGTCTGCTGCGAGTTGTTTTGCAAGGCCTGCCGCGGTTTCAAAAGAATTCTGCATGCCGCTCATCTTGACGTGTGTCACACGCTGCATGGTTTTTTCCCAGAGGATGGCGGTAATTTGCAGACTGTCGTCATAAACGCCACTCGGGTTGATTTCACCAGAAGTGGTGCAGCCAATAATTTGGGCAGTTGGATAACGATCCTTAAGAAAGCTGGCGAGCTTGCCTTCCGAGAAACGCTTTACTGAACCGAATACCAGAACCAGGTTGGCGTTGGGCAAAGGAGATGCGCTAGGTAAATCCTTCAATGCCATTTTAGGAGAAACGGATTCTTGACGAATGAGCATACGATTTTTTCCCTTGAGGCCGCCTTCTTCGCGGCATTTATTATCAATTGTAGTTATCAGGAATGATTTTGCTTAGAGATAATGCAAAGGGTGCCAAAGCAAAACTATCCAATTTAATTTTCACTAATTTAACCCCTTTGTTACATGAATGACAACTTAATGCTATTATTTTTTTGAATGTTGCACACAAATTAAATCTCTATATAGAATAGTGCCAGCAAACAAACGTCACCCTGACTATTCAGGGGAGGCGATAATAAAAGGGGATCAGGGTGAGTCTAGACAATCTAGATGGCGTGAAAGTGATGGTCATTGATGATAGCAACACCATCCGTCGTAGCGCTGAGATATTCCTTAAGCAAGCTGGCTGCGAAGTGATACTGGCCGAAGATGGATTTGACGCACTGTCAAAAATTGCCAGTCATTTGCCTGAAGTCATCTTCGTTGACATCATGATGCCACGTCTTGATGGCTATCAAACCTGTTCCCTCATTAAACGAAATTCAAGATTCAAATCAACCCCAGTCATTATGCTGTCCAGCAAGGACGGTGTTTTTGATCGTGCACGTGGCCGTATGGTCGGTTCCGATCAATACCTTACCAAACCATTCACCCAGGAATCCCTGATAGAGGCAGTCAGGACTTATGCATCTTCAGGATCTCAATCACAAGAGGCGGATTAACTCATGGCTATAGAAACAATTATGGTAGTTGATGATTCGGAAACAGATCGATTCTTATTGACAGAAATACTGGAAGCAGCCGGTTATAAAGTGATTGGGGCTGCAAGTGGAGAAGAGTGTCTGGCCAAGGTGGAAGAAACACCTCCGGACATGGTGCTGATGGATGTCATTATGCCGGGACTGAACGGTTTCCAGACGACACGGGCGCTCTCCAAGAATCCTCAGACGGCACATATTCCGGTGATTGTCTGTACAGGCAAGGAGCAGGCAACAGACCGCATGTGGGCGCTGAGACAAGGTGCGAAGGACAGTATCATCAAGCCGGTAGTGGCTGATGAATTGTTGGGCAAGATCAAGGAACTCGGCTAGATGGCCAGAACCAAGCTTAATCTTCATGCGTACCAGCAGGATATTCTTGCGCGCCTGAAGTTCTCGGTTGAGAACGCCAATACCAAGGCAGTATCCAAGCTTGGTGTCACGATCAACGGCTATAACTGGCTGATTGCGTTGGATGACGTGAGTGAGGTTTTGCCTTTGCCGGAAATCACGCGTGTGCCACAGACGCAATCCTGGTTCATGGGTATGGCCAATGTTCGCGGCAATTTGTATGCGCTGAGCGATTTGGCCAGTTATCTGGGCTATCCTGCGACAAAAATCGACAGTGATAGCCGTATTTTGCTGGTGCACCCGAAATTCGATACGAATGCAGGCTTGCTGGTGGAACGTCTCGTAGGCCTGCGTTCCTCAGAGGATATGGACAGGCAGGACGATATTGGCGAACAGGCCCTCTGGTATGTCAATCAGTATAAAGATGCCAATAATGAAACCTGGCATGAGATGGATATTGGCAAGTTGCTGAATCAGCATGAATTTATGCAGGTTGCAGCCTGATGCTGAATGGTATGAAAATCGGTACTTAACCATAAATCCTTAACCATGAAACAGACAATATTTAAAATTGGGAGTAATTCAGATGGCCCTCGATAAGGCAAAAATTGGCGAGTTGGTAGCAAAGCTGAAAGCCTGGTTCAAGCCAGCCGCTAAACCGGTTGCAGGTTCGGAAGCCGGTGGTCGACGATTACTGCCGATTTTCATTTTGCTGGCATTCGTTGTGAGTACGGTAACTGCGGTGCTTGGGTTTACCCAGACACGCAAGGATGCTGATTTCACAAAGGGTGTAGGTGACGTGCAGGTCTTCGTGCAGCAAATGGTCCGGGATGTGTTGCTTCTGAACCAGGGCGACCAGTATGCTGCAAGCCGTATCAAGGCCGCCGAGTCCCGTGTCTCGCAAGGTATTGCTACCATGAAGCAGGCCTTTGGGGGTTCTTCCAGCGACAGCATGAATAAGTTGGGGGCTGCCTGGGACAAGTTGCGTACTCAGGCGACTCCCATGGTCGGTGGCGGTGCCAGCCAGTCTGCCATGGAAGACCTGGCCGCGCAGAGTGACGGAATTCTTGCCACATCGCGTGAAATCATTGACCTTCACAACCGCTCAAGTCTGGCTACACGCTGGCTGATTGCCGCATTCGTCGCCGGTTTGATTGCCTTGATACTGATTGTTGTGAACGGCCGCAAGCAAGCGGAAGCGGAACATTTACGTTCCGAGAGAATTGAGGCCGCCAACGTGGAAAACCAGGAGGCGGTTCTGAACCTGCTGGACGAAATGGGTGACCTGGCGGACGGTGACTTGACCGTGAAGGCGCAGGTGTCTGAAAACATCACCGGCGCGATTGCTGACTCCATTAACTATACGATCGACAGCTTGCGAGACCTGGTTACCGAGATTAACCGTGCGACCGAGCAGGTGAACCAGGCAACCGCGCAGGCGCAGGAAACTTCCAGTTCGCTGCTGGCTGCTGCGGAAGAACAGTCCAAGCAGATTACAGAAACCGGTGAAGCGGTTAACAATATGACACGTTCGATTCTGGAAGTATCCAGCAACGCCGGTCAGGCTTCCCAGGTGGCGCAACGTTCCCTGCAGGCTGCTACGCAAGGTGCGCAGGCAGTGCAGAACACGATTGCAGGTATGAACGAAATTCGTACACAGATCCAGGAGACTTCCAAACGTATTAAACGTCTGGGTGAAAGCTCGCAGGAAATTAGTGAAATCGTGGAACTGATTTCCGACATTACCGAACAGACGAATATTCTGGCGCTGAATGCTGCGATTCAGGCGGCGTCAGCCGGTGAAGCGGGCCGAGGCTTTACGGTGGTTGCGGAAGAAGTTCAGCGGCTGGCGGAACGCTCCTCCGAAGCGACCAAACAGATTAGCGCGATTGTGAAGACCATTCAGACCGACACCAACAGCGCGGTGGCCGCGATGGAAAAGAGCACTGAGGGTGTGGTCGAAGGGGCCAGACTGTCAGATGCTGCGGGTCAGGCATTGAACGAAATTGAAACCGTTACCAATAACCTGGCGCAACTGATTGGCGCGATTTCTACTGCGACTGAAGCGCAGACAGAAGTGGCTGCAACGGTGAGCCGAAACATGCAGCAGATTCAGAATATTACGTCGCAGACGACCGAAGGCACCAAGTCAACTGCAAGTTCGATTGGTCAGTTGACCGGCCTGGCAGAAGAATTACGCGGGTCTGTTGCTGGTTTCAAACTGTCTTAAGGTGTTGTCCGGAAGCTCGCTAAATCATCATGAATATATGGGGTAATTGTGGCTGAAGAATTCGATATCGGGCCACTCACTTGGGTAAAAGACGAGATTGACCAGGCGCTGAAAAGTGTACTGGAGAATCTGGAGTCTTTTGCGGCCAATCCCGGCGATACTTCGGTATTGCGGTTTTCCCAGACACACCTTTTTCAGGTCAGTGGCGCTCTCGATATGGTTGGGCTGCAAGGCTGCAAAAGGTTTTGCGCAGAAATCGAGAAGGTTCTTGCCAAGCTTGAAAAAGGCAATGCCCCAGCTTCTGCTGAGACTATCGATGTCCTGAAGCAGGCTATCCATACACTGGATCACTATCTGCAAAGACTGCTGGGTGGCTCGCCGGATACGCCTATGCTGTTGTTCCCCATGCTGAAGACATTGTCTGAGCTGCATGGAGAATCTGTGGCGGAATCCGAGCTGTTTTTCCCGGATACATCCATCCGGGCCCCGAAGAATATTCCCACTGATGATATAGAAGAAGACAAAGTTCCTTCTCTGGTTGGCAAGCAGCGAGTGGCCTTCCAGACGGCCTTGCTGAACTGGCTCAAAACCTCCAGTGCGGAAAGTTTGGAAGCCATGCGCGAGGCGCTGGAAAATGTACAGAAAACACAAAAACAGGCGGCACAAAAAACTTTCTGGTGGTTGTCCTCCGTGTTTACTGAAGCGCTGGCTCAGCCTGCGATTGCCGGCTACGGCCCAGTCAAACTACTTTGTCGTCAGATTGATCAGCAACTGCGCAACCTGGCTCAGGGTGGCAGCAAACCAGGCAGTAATCTGCTGCGCGACATGCTGTTTTACATCGCGCAGAGTGAGCCTTCGACTGAACGCATCAAACAGACAAAGGTCCTGTTTGAGCTGGATACTTTGCTACCGTCAAGCGGCGAAGCCGATGCGGCACTGGTAGAGCTCAGCGATGAAGATCTGCTGATTTTCAGCAATCTCAAGGAACTGGTCGCCAACCTGAAAAACAGTTGGGCGGCAATTGCTGAAGGCAATAAAGAGGAGCTGTCGGTGTTCCTTAATCAGCTTGGCGATGCTGTGATTGGTTCGCAGAAGCTTAGTGAGCCTGCGCTACCGGAACTGTTTGAAACACTGCATGGCCTGTCGAGTGCCATTCAGGATGAACCTGAAAAATATCCAGAACGGGTCTATGTAGAGGTGGCTGCCAGCCTCAATCTGCTGCAGGATATATTTGCCGACCAGCAGGCATTTGATCGTAAGACTGTCCAGCAGATGCATGAACAGATTCAGCACTTGCGGGACATATTGAGCGGTGATGTTTCTGCAGAACTGATTTCCAGTCATCTGGATGAAGGTACGCTGCTGGCAATGGCCCAGCAGATCAAGGATGCGCTGCAGTTGGTGGAACAATCCCTTGATACCTTCTTCCGCAATCCTGCAGACCGTGATGTCCTGAAGGCTGTAAGCAAGCCGCTTGATCAGGTCGTTGCGGCCTTTGATATGCTGGATATGCCCATACCTACGAGAATTGCATCGGCCTCCGCCAGGCTGGTTGAGCATTTCCATGAGAAGCCTGCCCTCAGCAAAGAAAGCGAGCAGCAGCAGTTCGAGCTGGTCGCTGAAAGCCTGAGCATGCTGGGCTTCTTCGTAGACGAATTCCCGAGAATGCGGCCGGAAGCGCTGGCAGCACTTGATGCGGCATTGTCACGTCTGGAAACTGCGCTGGAAAGCCAGGCTGTCGAAGATACCGCTGCAGTGGCAGATGAAGCGCCGGTTGCCGCTGAATCCATCCCGGCTGGAACTGCACAGCCTCAAGTTGAAAAGACCGAAAGCAAGCCGGCAGTCAGGATAGTTGATCCGGAGATACTGGAGATATTCATTGCTGAGGCCGAGGAAGTCTTGGCCAGTGTCGCTCAGCACCTGCAGGCCTTGCGCGTTAATAGCACCGATCGTGAGGCTCTGGCTGAGGTCCGGCGTGGATATCACACGCTTAAAGGTAGCGGGAGAACAGTAGGTCTCGATGCGTTGGGGGAAATTGCCTGGGCAGTGGAGAAACTGCTGAATCTCGTCATTGAGAATGGCGTGGTGCCTAGTGCGAACCAGTTGGCCTTTGTTGAGAAAACCAGCGCAGCTTTCTCAAGCTGGGTTGCTGAGCTGCAGGAGAAGGGTGCCTGCGAGCCGGAGTTTAAAGCATGGCAGACTGAAGCACAGGCGCTGGAAGCAGAGTCAAGCAAACAGAAGCCAGCAGCAGAAGCTGCAGAAGTGTTGATCGGCGGTACCAGGAAAATCAGCCGTGCGCTGTTTAATATTTTCCTGGGTGAAGCGAAGCAGCATCTGGAAACCCTCAAGGCTGAGCATGTAAAACTGGAGTCCAATCCGACAGGCTTGCCAAGCAGCACATTGATTCGATCCGCGCATACATTGGCCAGTAATGCTGGGGCGACAGGCTTTAAATCCATCTCGGATTTATCTCGAGCCCTGGAAAATTGGCTGGATATCTTCCCAGGCGAATGGGAGGCCAAGTCCTTGACCCTGCTGGGGAATGTTGTCAAGTCGCTCGCCGACATGATGGAGAAGGTTGAAGCGCTGGTAGAACCGAAGCGTGCTACGGCATTGCTGACGGCACTTAAAAAGGCTACCGAGAAGGCCGGTCTTTCCGCAGCAACAGAAGCGCCAGCCCAAGTTGCAGTAGAGTCTGAGCTTGCAGCTACACCGGAAGAAACTGTGGTTCCGCCGGAAGAGATAGTTGCCCAGGTTGAGATTGAACAAGCTGATGTTGGCGATTCCATCGTAGTCAGCAGCCCGCTGGATCAGGAGCTGTTGACGATATTCACTGAAGAAGCTCGTGAACTGATCCCTCAGATCGGTAACGAACTGCGCGCCTGGCGCAGGGCGCCGGATGAGTCCAATCATCCTGATGCCTTGCAACGTGCGCTCCATACACTCAAAGGCAGTGCCCGCATGGCCGGGCAGGCAGAATTGGGCAATGTCGTCCATAACATGGAAGACCGGGTTATCCAGTCTCTGAAGAGGACGGTAACACCGGTTGATTTTGACGACCTGTTCCTGGACGTGGACAAGATTGGTACGTTCCTCGAAGAGTTGACCGGGGAATCCACGGTCGGCCGTAAGGCAGATGAGGGTGCGGGACGTACCAGCAATCGTCGTGCGCAGTTCCTGCGTTTGCGCGCCGATGTGCTGGACAGGTTGATCAACGAGGCTGGTGAGATCAGTATTGCCCGTTCGCGGATGGAGCAGGAAATGCAGTCATTCAAGCATTTCTCGCTGGACCTGACCGAAAGTGTTTTCCGTCTGCGCAACTACCTGCGTGAGCTGGAAATTGAAACCGAGAGCCAGATGCAGTCGCGCATGACGCTGCTGCAGGAAACGCAGGAAGCATTCGATCCGCTGGAGTTCGACCGTTTCACGCGTTTGCAGGAACTGACGCGCATGATGGCGGAGAGCGTCAACGACGTTTCAACTATCCAGAATGGTTTGTTGGGTAACCTGGATGAGACTGAATCGGCACTGCAACAGCAGAACCGGATGAATCGCGAACTGCAGTACGGCCTGATGGATGTACGTATGGTGCCGTTCTCGGTCATCTCCGAGCGCCTGCACCGCATTGTCAGGCAGACTGCACATGAGCTGAAGAAGCCCGTTGAACTGACGATAGAAGGCGAATCCGTCGATATCGACCGCAGTGTGCTGGATAAAATTGGTGCGCCACTGGAGCATTTGTTAAGAAACTCGGTCGGCCATGGGATAGAAACTGTGGCTGAGCGCAAAAAACGCCGTAAGCCGGAGACTGGCAATGTACAGCTCAAGGTGAAGCGTGAGAATGACGAAATTATTATCACGGTCGCGGATGACGGCGCTGGTATCAACCTGGAGAAAGTGAGAGAGAAAGCCATTCAAAACGGCTTGATTCTGCCAGACCAGGAAACCAACGAGCAAAGCCTGATGGCGGTCATTTTTGAGCCGGGTTTTTCCACGGCTATCGATGTAACGCAGATTTCAGGTCGCGGTGTCGGTCTCGACGCTGTACGGGGCGATATTACAGGGCTGGGTGGCCGTATTGAAGTGATCAACTCACCGGAACATGGTGCGGTTTTCACCATTTACCTGCCAGTGACATTGTCTGTTGCTCAGGTGGTGCAGGTCAGGTCAGGTACACATTTGTATGCATTGCCATCCATTATGGTCGAGCAGTTGCAAAAACTGAAGACTGTGCCATTGGCTGCGGCCTATGAGGCCAAGGCTATCCATTGGGCGGACAGGGATTATCCGATTCACTATTTCTCCAGGCTGATTGGCGAAGTTGACGCCGAGCCGGAGCAACTGGCCTATACCCCAATCCTGTTGTTGAGAAGCGGTACCAATCGTATCGCCTTGCACGTCGATGAGATTATCGGTAACCAGGAAGTTGTGATGAAACCCATCGGGCCGCAACTTGCCCGTGTGCCAGGTATTACCGGGGCGACTGTGATGGGTGACGGTAAAATCGTCTTGATTGTGAATCCAGTGCAGATGGCTAACCGGGAAGTGATTGTTGTCAGCCACGCCAAGATGCTGGAAGCAGAAGCGGCGATTGTCACCAAACCAACGGTGATGGTAGTGGATGACTCATTGACCATGCGCAAGGTGCTGAGTCGCACACTGGAACGCGAAGGTTACACCGTTATCACGGCTAAGGACGGTATGGATGCCTTGCAACTGCTGCAGGAAAACAGGCCGGATATCATTCTGTTGGATATCGAAATGCCGCGTATGGATGGTTTTGAATTCGCCAGAAACGTGCGTGGCGATACCGAGACTGCGCGCATTCCAATTATTATGATTAGTTCACGTACAGCCGAGAAGCATCAAAGCCACGCAAAAGAAATCGGCGTGAATGCGTTCTTGGGTAAACCTGTGCAAGATGATGATTTGCTTGCGGAAATTAATATCCAACTGGGTGAGGCGGCCGTCTCGGCATAACTGGTTGAGCACTGGCTGGCAAACATGCAGGCAGCTAGTGTATTGATTTAATGCGGGATTAAATTCCTTGTCTGGTAAGCGGCTACTAGCTAGCCCTAATCAGGTAAAATTAGGCCGTATGCAACAACCCTCATTCATTCATCTGCGATGCCACAGTGAGTACTCCATTGTAGACGGCACTGTGCGTATCGACGACTACGTAGAGCATGCAGTTGCTGACCTGATGCCTGCATTGGCATTGACTGACCTCAGCAATCTGTTTGGTGCGGTCAAATTCTACAAGGAAGCACGCAGTCAGGGTGTCAAGGCTATTCTTGGCTGCGACCTCTGGCTGGAAAACGAAGCCAATCGCGATCAGCCATCCCGTATCTTGCTGTTGTGCCAGACCCAGGCCGGCTATCTCAAGCTGTGTCAGTTATTGACGCAGGCTTACCTGCATAACCAGTATCGAGGCAGGGCGGAAATCAAACGCGCATGGCTGGAAGCGTCGGGAACGGATGGCCTGATAATGCTTTCGGGCGCCATGGCGGGTGATGTCGGTCAGGCCTTGTTGCAGTCAAATTCCGAATTGGCGCGCCAATATGCGCTGGAGTGGTCCAGACTTTTTCCTGACCGTTTCTATGTCGAACTGCAGCGTTGTGACCATGCCCAGCAGGAGCAGTATGTTGGCCGCGCCATGGCGCTTGCCGCCGAACTGCAGTTGCCTGTGGTTGCTACGCATCCAATTCAGTTCATTGAGGCCGACGATTTCAAGGCGCATGAAGCGCGCGTATGCATCTCGGAAGGCTATGTGCTGGCCGACAAGCGCCGCCCGCAGCATTTTAGCCCAGACCAGTACTTCAAGACCCAGGCGGAGATGGGGGCACTGTTCGCCGATATTCCTTCTGCCTTGAGCAATAGTGTGGAGATTGCCAAACGCTGCAACCTTACCTTGACCCTGGGCAAGAATTATTTGCCGCAGTTCCCAACTCCCAATGGCGAGAGCCTGGATGATTACCTGGCTTTGCAGGCACGTAACGGCCTGGAGCGGCGTTTGGAAGTGTTGTACCCCGATCCTGAAATGCGCGAGGCGAAACGTCCTGAATACCTGCAGCGACTGGAATTCGAGGTTGAAATCATCATCCAGATGGGTTTCCCCGGCTATTTCCTGATTGTGGCGGACTTTATCAACTGGGCCAAAAACAATGGCGTGCCGGTAGGACCTGGCCGTGGCTCTGGTGCGGGCTCAGTTGTCGCTTACAGCCTCGGTATTACCGACCTTGATCCTTTGCGGTATGCCCTGCTGTTCGAGCGCTTTCTCAATCCGGAACGGGTTTCCATGCCTGACTTCGATATCGACTTCTGCCAGGAAGGCCGCGATCGGGTTATTGATTATGTGAAGAAGAAATATGGTCTGGATGCGGTCTCCCAGATCGCCACTTTCGGGACCATGGCGGCCAAGGCTGTGATTCGTGACGTCGGTCGCGTGCTGGACCTGCCGTTCAATTTTGTCGACGGCATTGCCAAGCTGATTCCGAATGAACTAGGCATTACCTTGCCCACGGCCATGGAAAAAGAGCCGCAGCTGCAGGAGCGTTTTGAACAGGAAGAAGAAGTCAGGGAGCTGATGGAGCTTGCCCTTCGGCTGGAAGGCTTGACTCGTAACGTCGGTATGCATGCCGGCGGCGTGCTGATTTCGCCCGGCAAGATTTCCGATTTCTCGCCGATTTATTGTCAGGCGGGCGGTGAGAGTCTGGTCAGTCAGTATGACAAGGATGACGTTGAGGCGGTCGGCTTGGTCAAGTTCGACTTTCTCGGTCTGCGGACACTGACGATTCTCGATATGGCGCTGGTCAATGCCAACCGGCAGCGGGCCGCGCAAGGACTTCCACCGCTATCGTTTGAAACCCTGCCGCTCGACGACAAGCCTACGTTCGACCTGTTGAAGGCAGCGAATACCACAGCCGTGTTCCAGCTGGAATCGCGCGGCATGAAGGACATGCTGAAGCAGGCCAAGCCTGACGTCTTCGAGGACATCATCGCGCTGGTCGCGCTTTACCGGCCAGGTCCGATGGACTTGATCCCGGACTTCTGCCGACGCAAGCATGGGCTACAACGGGTTGAGTATCCGCATCCTGCAACCGAAGCTGTGCTGAAAGAGACCTATGGCATCATGGTATATCAGGAGCAGGTGATGCAGATCGCCCAGGTTGTCGCTGGCTATAGTCTGGGTGGTGCGGACTTGCTGCGTCGGGCCATGGGTAAAAAGAAGAAAGAGGAGATGGATGCGCAGCGCTCCATCTTCGTCGAAGGGGCTGTGAAGAACGGCACACCGGCCCGTCAGGCAGAGGAAGTATTTGACCTGATGGAGAAGTTCGCCAGCTACGGTTTCAACAAGTCACATGCTGCAGCCTATGCGCTGGTCGCCTATCATACGGCCTACCTCAAGGCGCATTATCCCGCTGCATTCCTGGCAGCCTCCATGTCTGCAGACATGAATAATACCGATAGCGTGCATATCTTTTACGACGATTGCGTGCAGAACGGTATAGAGATGTTGCCACCGGACATCAACCAGAGCGGTTTCCGTTTTCAGCCCGTCAATGACAAACAGATCCTGTATGGTTTGGGCGCGGTGAAGGGCACCGGCCTGGCTGCCATCGAGCTGATACTGGCTGCCAGGGAAGCGGATGGCCCATTCAAGGATCTGTTCGATTTCTGCCAGAGGCTGGACCTGCGCAAGGTCAATCGCCGGGTGATAGAGTCGTTGATTCGCGCCGGTGCTTTTGACAAGCTGCAACCTAACCGTGCCGCCTTGCTGGCGGGTGTCAGCCTTGCTATTAGTGCGGCAGAGCAGAGCGGGGCAGCCAGCGGGCAGGACAGCCTGTTTGGCGCACTTTCGGATAGTGTCGCGCATGTGCTGCCAGAAGTGGATGTGTGGAGCGATGCAGAGCGCTTGCAGCAGGAGAAAGCGGCGTTGGGCTTCTATCTTAGCGGCCATCCCTATCTGGGTTACCAGAAGGAGCTTTCAAGCTTTGTGCGCGGTAACCTGGCCTCCCTAGCGCCGCAGGATCAGCCGCAGCTGCTGGCGGGAGTGGTCACAGGTATTCGCATCCGCATGACCAGCCGCGGGAAAATGGCGATAGTGACCCTGGACGATACATCTGCGCGTATCGAGATTGTAGTGGGCAATGAACTGCTCAACCAGAATGCGCATCTGGTTAAAGAGGATATGCTGCTGATCGTCGAAGGGCGTGTCAGTAACGATGATTTCAGCGGTGGAATCCGGGTCAATGCGCGCAAGCTTTACAACTTGTCGGCGGCAAGAAGTGCCCATGCCAGCATGTTGAAGATATCCTGTAATGGCCAGTCCGATGCAAGGAAACTGAGAGAGATTCTTGCGCCTTATTGCCGTCGTGAAGCATCTGATGAACGTAGAGGCTGTGCCGTCAAGGTTGAATATCATAATGACGGTGCGCGTGTTGAACTGATGCTGGGCGACTCCTGGCGTGTCGAGTTGCATGATGACCTGCTTTCCGGGTTGCGCCGATGGCTGAGTGAAGACAATGTACGGGTACTCTACAACTAGGCTTCGAGGACACTGAAATTTGCAGATTTAGAGTTACAGGCCCTGACCTGAATCCACTATAATTCGTGATATCCGCATTAAAGGTACATCTATGAAAACCAGTTTTCTGGAATTTGAACAACCGATCGCCGAACTGGAAGCAAAAATCGAGGAACTGCGCTATATGCAGGAAGACTCTGCCGTCGATATTTCCGAGGAAATCGGCCGTCTGCAGGAAAAGAACCAGTCGATGACCAAGGACATCTACGGCAAACTTACTGCCTGGCAGATTTCCCAGGTTGCCCGTCATCCGCAACGTCCCTATACCCTGGATTACATTCAGGGTCTGTTTACCGATTTTGAGGAACTGCACGGCGACCGTGCTTTTTCTGATGACGCAGCAATCGTCGGTGGTATGGCCAGGTTTGAAGGCCAACCGGTGATGGTGATTGGTCACCAGAAGGGGCGCGATGTTAAAGAACGCCAATATCGCAACTTCGGCATGCCGCGTCCGGAGGGTTATCGTAAGGCCCTGCGCCTGTACCGTCTGGCTGAAAAGTTCGGTCTGCCCATCATTACCCTGATTGATACGCCGGGAGCTTATCCGGGCATTGGTGCCGAAGAGCGTGGCCAGTCCGAGGCTATTGCCCGCAATCTGTATGTGATGGCTGAATTGAAGACACCTATCATTGGGGTCATTATTGGCGAAGGTGGCTCAGGCGGCGCATTGGCCCTGGGTGTTGTCGACCACCTGATGATGCTGCAATACTCGACCTATTCCGTGATTTCACCCGAGGGGTGCGCTTCGATCCTGTGGAAGAGTGCTGACAAGGCCTCTATTGCCGCCGAGACGCTGGCGATCACCTCCAGCCGGTTGAAGACCATGGGCCTGGTTGATCGTGTGGTTACCGAACCTTTGGGTGGTGCGCACCGTGACCCGGAAGCGATGATGCAAACCTTGCGCAGGGCATTGACTGATGAACTGGGCAGGTTGCAGGTAAAATCGATTCCCAACCTGCTGGAAGCTCGTATCGACAAGCTCATGAGCTACGGCAAATTCAAAGAGGTCGCCAGCAAGTAATGTCCCGGCTAACTGTTGTATTAGCAGGCTGAATCTTGGTTTGTCTAAGCAGCGCGATTCCACTGTAAGGCAAAAAGCGCGAGCGCAAGCCGTAGATTCGGCTGTCAATCAGCTTTCTGCCAAACTGGCCGATTACATCGGTAGCACGGTTGAACCCGGCCAGCATCTCCTGCTGGCATTCAGCGGTGGTCTCGATTCGTGTGTGCTGCTGCATCTTCTCGCCGAACATCGTTCGGCTCTTGGGTTTGAGCTACAGGCGATGCATGTGCATCATGGATTGAGTCCAAACGCCGACGATTGGGCCACCTTCTGTAAGCAAACCTGTACACACCTGAATATACCCTTGCAAATCGTCCATGTTGAGGTTGCCCAGGATGGCGGTACCGGTATCGAGGCTGCTGCACGTCAGGCGCGCTATCAGGCCTTGTTTGGTGCAAAGGCCGATTACATCGTCCTTGCCCACCATCAGGATGACCAGGCTGAAACTTTGTTGCTGCAGTTGTTCCGTGGCTCTGGCGTCAAGGGTCTGGCTGCAATGGCCATGATGGACAAGAAACGCCGCCTGTTACGTCCACTGCTTGATACCTCCCGTGAAGAGTTGCTGCAATACGCTACAGCTCGCCGATTGAGCTGGATCGAGGATGAGAGCAATCTGGACCGTCGCTATGACCGCAACTATCTGCGACACGATCTTATGCCCTTGATCGAAGCCAGATTCAAAAGCGCAAAAAAGGTGTTGGCAAGAACTGCCGGACATATGGCGGAGAGCGCCGGCCTGCTGGATGACCTGGCTCAGATTGACGCGGCTTGTAGTGGCTTGTCCCTGCGGGAAATCCGGCAAAGGCTGCCGCTGGATTGCCTGCAAAGGCTGAGTTTGCCGCGGGGCCGTAACCTGCTACGCTGGTGGTTGTCTTTGAACCAACTGGATATGCCGAATGCAGCACGTTTGGAAGAAATGCTTAATCAGCTGCTGAGCGCGCGCGCCGATGCCGTCATCAGTGTCAAAATCAGTTCTGATGCGCATTTGAGGCGATTCCGGAATGAGGTGTATGTCGAATATCGTTGCGACAGTTCACCTTTCTCTCTGTTGTGGTCAGGCCAGCCGCAGTTGGTACTGCCGGATGGCAGCCGCCTGACTTTCGAGAAAAGAACCGGCCAGGGCCTGGCCTCTGAACGGCTGGGCATTGATAAACTGAGAATTGCCAGCCGCGAAGGTGGTGAGCGATTCAAGCCGGATGCACAAAGACCTACACGTACCCTGAAGCATCTGTTACAGGAAGCGGAAATTCCGCCCTGGGAACGTCAAAAACTGCCGCTGATCTATCTGGATGACGAGCTGGCACTAGTGCCCGGTATAGGCGTCACGGCCAATATGCAGGCGCAAGCAGGTGAAACTGGCCTGGTGATCGAGTGGCATACGGACTGAGTTGATCCGGTCTGCTTATTTCTTTGCCGTGATGGATTTGAAATAGGGCGCAAGTACCTTCCAGACATTGTCCAGGACAATGGTTTGTGCGGCGGCTGTGGGGTGCAGACCGTCATCCTGCATCAATTCAGGTTTTTCCGTGATGCCTTCCAGCAGGAAGGGTACCAGGGGTAATTTGTATTTCTGGGCGAGCAGCCTGTAAGTTTCCATGAACTCTTGCGTATAGCGGGGGCCATAGTTAGGCGGAATCATCATGCCGATGATCGCTACCTTGGCGCCGGATTGCTGACTCAGTTCTATCATTGCACCCAGATTGCGACGCATGTCGGCAACTGGCAGGCCGCGCAGGCCATCGTTGGCACCGAGCTGGATCAGTATCAGATCCGGTTGATGCTGATGGAGCAGTTGCTTTAACCTGGTCAGGCCGCCGCTAGTGGTCTCGCCACTGATGCTGGCATTAATGACTTCGCGTTTTAAGGATGGTTGATCGAGTTGTTTCTGTAACAGGGCGACCCAGCCCTGATCGCGTGGAATGCCGTAAGCTGCCGACAGGCTGTCACCGAAAACCAGTATGGTTGGCTTGCTTGCCGACGCAGCCAGAGTCTGGCCGGCAGTCGCCAGCAGTAGCAGCAGGAAGCACTGAATAAATTTGAATCGGAAATCTCTGAACATGCACAAACCTTTTGCTGTTGAAGCCATTTCATTGAACAAACATGTTACCAGTAGCGGGGCGGAACTAACGATACTGGCCAACCTCAATCTGGCTGTTCCACATGGGGAACGGGTCGCCATCGTCGGGCGCTCCGGTTCAGGAAAATCCACTTTGTTGGGGTTGCTCGCCGGATTGGACAGTCCAGGCAGCGGAAAAGTGCTGATAGACGGCACTGAAATCAGCAGTCTGGATGAAGATGGGCGGGCGGCGGTGCGTGGGCGCAAGATGGGGTTTGTATTTCAGTCATTTCAGCTGCTGCCGTCCCTGACGGCGCTGGAAAATGTCATGCTGCCATTGCAGCTCGCCAGGCGGGAAGATGCCAGACCCCTTGCAGAGGCTGCGTTGACCAGGGTGGGATTGGAACAGCGATTGAGCCATTATCCCAAGCAGCTTTCTGGTGGTGAGCAGCAACGCGTAGCCATTGCGCGTGCCTTTGCCCCCAGCCCAGCCATCCTGTTTGCCGATGAGCCGACAGGTAATCTGGATGCAGCCACAGGGCAGCAGATTATCGACCTGCTGTTCAGCCTGAATGAAGAAGTGGGTACTACGCTGGTTCTGGTGACGCATGACAATGCGCTGGCTGCACGCTGTCAACGCCGCTTGCTGCTGAGCCATGGCCAACTGGCGGAAGATGCTGCTGAAACAGTGAGTGTTGCTATATGATGGCTGTGACATTGGCTTGGCGGCAATTCAAAAGCCATTGGTCTGCCGGCGATTTGCGCGTCTTGTTTGTGGCTCTTGTACTGGCGGTCACCGCAACGACCGCAGTCGGTTTTTTTACCGATCGTATCGAGAATGCACTGGTCAGGCAGGGTAGCATGCTGCTGGGGGCTGATCTGGTCATTTCCGGCAGCAAGCCACTGGCAGAAAATTATCGCCAGGAGGCTGAACGCAGGCAGCTGGTTTCAACACAGGCCATGGAATTCCCCAGTATGGTGGTGCAGGGTGAACGCAGCCAACTGGCCGAAATCAAGGCGGTCGGCAGCGGCTTCCCGCTGCGCGGTGAACTGGTGGTCTCGGATCAGGTGGCTACTGTGGGTGTGAGTAATACGGCCCGTGTGGCTGATGATATTCCACAAGCGGGTACCGTATGGCTGGAGCCGCGACTGGCCAGTTTGCTGGAGGTAAAAGTAGGTGACACGCTGGAAGTCGGTGAGCGCCAGATGCCGGTTAGCGCCATCCTGGAGCGCGAAGCTTCACGAGGCGGTGACATGTTCAGTTTTGCACCACGCTTGATGATGAACCTTGCCGATGTGCCCTCAACCGGACTGATTCAATATGGTAGCCGCGTGAAGTATCAGTTGCTGGTGGCCGGGCAGGCCGGGTCGGTTGGTGATTATTCAGCCTGGGCACAGCAGAATATTGCCAAGGGCGAGCGCGTGCAGGATGTCAGTGCAGCCAGACCTGAAATTCGCAGTGCATTGGAAAAAGCCCGGCAATTTCTCGGTTTGTCAGCCATGGTTAGCGTCATTCTGGCGATTGTGGCGATGTTCCTTGCCAGCCTGCCTTATGTACAGCGCAGTCTGGATACTTATGCCCTGATGCGTTGCTTTGGTGCGTCCAGACAGTTGATCATGCAGATATTGCTCTGGCAGACCTTCATGATCGGCTTGCTGGGCAGCCTGATTGGCTGTCTCTTGGGCTATCTGGCTCAGGCCGGACTGGCCAGCCTTGCCGGCAGCCTGTTTCTGGAAACTCTGCCAGAGCCGGGTTGGTGGCCGGTAGCCACCGGTGTGTTGCTTGGGTTCCTGACCATGCTGGCTGTTGTCTGGCCGCACCTTTTCCGGCTGGCTGACGTTCCCGCCTTGCGTATCCTGCGAAGGGATATGGGTAATATGGGCAAGCGCGCCTGGATGCCCTATCTGCCCGGTTTGCTCATCATTGCGGGCATGATTTTCTGGCATGCCGGCAGTTTCAAGCTCGGTGCCGCCACCATACTGATTTTTGCCGGATTGTTGCTGGTGACAGGCTTGCTGGCATTTATTGGCAGCCACCTGTTGCAGCGCCTGCCGGACAGCAAAGTCAGCGCCTGGAAACTTGGCCTTGCAGGCCTGAAGCGTCGGCCAGGCATAGCGCTCGCACAGGTGGTAGGTTTTAGCCTGGGCCTGATGGCGTTGATCCTGCTGGCGCTTGTGCGTGGCGATTTGCTCAACAACTGGCAGGCATCACTGCCACCGGATGCGCCTAATCGTTTCATTATCAATATTCAGCCGCATCAAATCGACGGTGTGAAATCGTTCTTTGTCGATGCAGGGATCCCCAATGCAGAAGTTTTTCCCATGGTGCGCGGTCGCCTGATAGCAGTTAACGAGGTGCCACTTGATACCAGCAAGTATGTAGATGAACGGGCTCGCCGGCTGGCTGAGCGTGAGTTCAATCTTTCCTGGGCTGACGATATGCAGGGCGATAACCAGATGCTGGAAGGACGCTGGTGGACTGCGGACGAGCATGGGCAGAAGCAGGTGTCGCTTGAACAGGATCTGGCAGAGACTCTTGGACTCAAGCTTGGGGATGAGCTCACTTACGATATTGCCGGTACGTTGCTGGAGGTCAAGGTGACCAGCATCCGCAAGGTGGAGTGGGACACCATGCGCGTAAATTTCTTTGCAGTGATGCCGCCAAGTGTGCTGGAGAATTATCCAGTTAGCTATATCACCAGTTTTCATCTGCCATTGGGGCAGGAGCGGGCACTGAATGCGCTGGTTCGGGACTACAGCAACCTGACGGTAATCGATGTGGCAACGTTGATGGAGCAGGTGCGTGGCATCATGCATAAAATGACCTACGCAGTAGAGTATGTCTTCATATTCAGCCTGTTTGCCGGCTTGGCCGTTCTTTACG
>PHCD01000131.1 GCA_002842135.1 Betaproteobacteria bacterium HGW-Betaproteobacteria-8
CGCACACCACAACTTGATAGACCGCAACCGATGCTAAAGACTAGTTCAAGGAATATATAACCTGAACAATACCGCAGGGAGCAAACTGACAGGCTGGTTAGAACTGCTTTGCGACCAGCCAGTTATTGATCGATAAATCCGGTTTAGAACAATTTGCTGCTTGTTGCATCAAGCACTTCGTCAATCTGTTCCTGCATGAGATCGATTCTACGCTTGTAATCGCCGATGTCAAAATTACCGCTCTTGGCACTCAAGAGCTCATGGGTAATGTTCAACGCTGCCATGATGGCAATCCGTTCAACGCCGACTATTTTCCCTGTTGCCTGAATATCCTTCATCTTCTTGTCCAGAAAATTGACGGCATTCATCAAACCGGCGCGTTCATCATCGGTACAGGAGACAGTGAAATCGCGCCCAAGGATGCTGACATCAACACCGCGCACTTCGCTCATACGGATTCCTCAGGCAAACGCTCGATAATAGCTTCCAATCTGCTACCAACCACTTCCACGTTCTCTCTTAATTTTTTGGCTTCACTTTGCGCCTGCGTTAGTTCCTGCCGTAACGCAGAGTTTTCTGTACGCAAGGTATGGCAGAGCGCAATCAACTGTGACAATTTTGCTTCGAGGCTTTTAAGGTCAGCGTCCATGACGGCATCATAATTTGAAAAACCTTGTATGGTCAACAGTTAAGCGAGATTTATGAAAGTATTACAGCATCTTTAAAAAATATTTTTTGCCGGGCATGAAATGAATAACTTATAATCGCTGCAAGTTGTCAGGTGCCCGATTTTCTTTTCTGAGATTCGGGTGAAACTGGGAAACAGGTGCGTTTCGTTTTTTGCAAAACAATTCCTGTGCTGCCCCCGCAACGGTAAACGAGAAAAATTTGCCAAACAGCCACTGTGATGATGTTCGTCATGGGAAGGCGGCAAATTTGGTCTAACAGCCAGCTCGTGAGCCCGGAGACCGGCCTGCAACCAAGCATGGAAATACCGCGGGGTGATGGTATAAAACGCGTTGCAGGCTGGTTCGCTCATTGGCAATCCCCCTCTCCGCTTTCTACAAATCCCAAGGTATTTCTCTTAATGAACTGACACATGCGGGGTCGCGTGTGATTAAGGGAAAACAATGAACAGAACCACCATCGCAGGCCTGATAAGTCTGCTATTGACTACTCCAGTTTCAGCCGCAGAAAACATCCATCTCGACGAACTCATCGTCACTGCCAGCCGCACACAACAGTCTCGTGACAATCTGTTGCGCGATGTCACCGTGATCAGCAGGGAAGAAATCGAACGCGCCGGCGCCGCTTCGCTCACCGATTTATTACGTTCACAACCCGGCGTGCAGATTTCCACCAACGGTGGTGCCGGCACGGCCAGCAGCATCTTCCTGCGTGGCACCAACGACCAGCATCTGGTCGTACTGGTCGACGGTTTGCGCATCAACTCAGCCACCCTCGGCACCACCGCCTTTGAAAACCTGCCACTCGGCCAGATCGAGCGTATCGAGATCCTGCGCGGCCCGGCTTCCAGCCTGTATGGCGCCGATGCCATCGGTGGCGTGATCCAGATTTTCACGCGCAAGGGCGAAACGGGCAAACCGCTGATTCATGCCGCCGCAGGGTTCGGCAGCTATGACACCAAAACCGGCGAGGCCGGCATCAGCGGTGGTATCGGCGCCCTCAGTTACAGCTTGAACATCAGCAGCCTGGATACCAACGGCTTTTCCGCCAAGCGCATTCGCGACAACAGTATCGACGAGGATGACGACGGATATCGCAACCTGAGCGCTTCGGCCTATCTGGAACTCGCCCTGAAAGAAGGCCACACCTGGGGATTGCAGTTCTTTGAAAGCAAGGGACGCAGTGAATTCGATAATGCTTATAACAACTACGGCAACCAGACCCAGCAAGCCTACGCCTTTACCAGCAAGAACCAGTTCACCGGTTTCTGGCACAGCACTTTCAAGCTGGGGATGGGGTTGGATGACAGCGATAGCCATGCCAAGCCCAGTTTCAGCAATCCTACTGGTGTCAGCAAATTCCGCACTGAGCAGCAACAGCTCAACTGGCAGAACGATCTCAATCTACCTCTCGGCTTGTTGACGCTGGCTTATGAACGTCTGGAACAGGACGTCGACAGCAAAAGCAGTGTCAATTCAAAGTTTAAAAAGGAACGCAACAACGATAGTTTTCTGGCCAGCTATCTGCTCGATGAAGGCAATCACTCCCTGCAACTTTCCTTGCGCGAGGACCACAACTCGCAATACGGCAATCACACCACCGGCGGCGCGGGCTACGGCTACCGCATTGCGCCCGAATGGCGCGTCACGGCAAGCTATGGCAATGCCTTCAAGGCACCCACCTTCAACCAACTGTATTTCCCCAATTTTGGCGACCCCGACCTGAGCCCGGAAAAATCGGATAATATCGAAGCCAGCCTCAGATACAGCGGACCGCAGGCCAATCTGAGCCTGACCGTGTTCGAGAACAAGATCAGAAACCTGATCGCCTTTTCCGGCCCGGCCACCGCAGGCTGTACTTTCTCCGGCTTCTGCCCGGTCAACGTCGGCAAAACCACGATACCGGGCGCAACACTGGATGGCAGCTGGAACGTTACAGATGCGCTCTTGTTGAACGGCAACTTCACAGTTCAGTCGCCGCGCGACGATGAGAACGACAATCTGGCGCCGCGACGGAGCAACCGCTACGGTGCTGTCAGCCTGCTGCATCACTGGCGCGGCCTGCAATGGGGAGCGGAAGTCACCGGCGCCTCGACCCGCTACAACGATACGGCCAACACCAAACGCATGGGCGGTTATGCGCTCCTCAACCTGACCGCCAACTACAGCATCACCCCGGAATGGAAACTGGAAGCGCGCGCCAACAACGTGCTGGACAAGGATTACGTCCTGGCCTTCACCGGTAACACTGACGATGCCATCCCCTACAATACGGCAGGCAGCAATGTGTTCATCGGCTTGCGCTACCAGATGAAGCGGTAATTGAGCGACAGGCTACCCGCAAGTTTTGAGTTAGAATTGCAGCAATATTTTTTAATCAACCAAATAGAAGGCTAACCCATCATGTTAACCCTTTCA
>PHCD01000132.1 GCA_002842135.1 Betaproteobacteria bacterium HGW-Betaproteobacteria-8
TACCAGCGAGACAACCAGTTTTTTTGGACGCCCAGACGGAAACCAAACGGATGTATTTTCTGACCCATAGTGATTCCTTTAGTTACCGACAGTCACAGTAATGTGACTGGTTGGTTTAATGATTCGCCCTGCGCGACCTTTAGCACGTGCACGGATACGTTTGAGCACGATGCCCTTATCAACAAAAATTGAAACCACCTTCAATTCGTCGATATCTGCACCCTCGTTATGCTCAGCATTGGCAATCGCGGACTCTACAACCTTTTTGATCACCTCAGCACCTTTTTTCGGCGTGAAGTTCAAGATGTTAAGCGCGTTGTCCACTTTTTTGCCACGAATCAAATCGGCCACCAAGCGAGCTTTCTGCGGGGACAGATGAACACCCCTTAATACTGCGGATACTTTCATCGTCATACTCCTACTTCTTAGCCTTCTTGTCGGCAGCGTGACCCTTGAAAGTACGGGTCAGCGCGAATTCGCCGAGCTTGTGGCCTACCATGTTTTCAGAAATCAGCACGGGTACATGCTGCCTGCCGTTATGCACTGCAATAGTCAGACCGATGAAATCAGGCAGGATAGTAGAGCGACGAGACCAAGTCTTAATTGGCTTCCTGTCACGAGTGGCAGCTGCCACTTCTACTTTCTTAGCCAGATGACCATCAATGAATGGACCTTTTTTAATTGAACGTGCCATATTGATTACCTCTTATTCGCCGGACGACGGCTAACGCGCATATTGTCAGTGCGCTTGTTGCTACGAGTACGATAACCCTTGGTTGGTGTACCCCATGGGCTGACTGGATTCATACCAGCAGCGGTCTTACCTTCACCACCACCGTGCGGGTGATCAACCGGGTTCATCACCACACCACGTACGGTAGGACGCACACCGCGCCAGCGCATCGCGCCAGCTTTACCGATGGAGCGCAGTTGGTGTTCTTCGTTACCAACTTCGCCAATCGTAGCCTTGCAATCAACGTGCACACGGCGAACTTCGCCAGAGCGCAAACGCAACTGGGCATAACTGCCTTCACGTGCCAGCAACTGGACAGAAGTACCGGCAGAGCGTGCAATTTGAGCACCCTTGCCTGGCTGCAGCTCGATACAATGAATCGTGCTACCAACCGGGATATTGCGCAAAGGTAATGCATTACCCACCTTGATCGGCGCATCCGAACCGCTCACCAATTCTGCACCTGCAGCAATACCACGCGGCGCAATGATGTAACGACGCTCACCATCCGCATAGCAAAGCAAGGCAATATGTGCGCTACGGTTTGGATCGTATTCGATACGCTCAACCTTGGCGACGATGCCGTCCTTGTTACGACGGAAATCAACGAGACGGTAATGTTGCTTATGACCGCCACCCTGGTGACGGACTGTAATGCGGCCGTTGTTATTACGACCAGCGTTTTTGCTTTGCTTCTCCAGCAGCGGCGCGTGGGGTCTGCCCTTGTACAGATCAGGTGTTACCACCTTCACTACGGCGCGCCGTCCTGGGGAAGTCGGCTTGACTTTAATCAGTGCCATGATTTCTCCTATTCGCCCGCTGCAAAGTTAATTTCTTGACCTGGCTTCAGGCTGACATACGCCTTCTTCCAGTCCTTACGGCGGCCCATGATGCGGCCAGCACGTTTCTGCTTACCGCCGACATTGACAACAGTAACTGCATCCACTTCAACCTTGAACACCAGTTCAACAGCTGCCTTGATTTCCAGCTTGCTGGCATCAGTGCGCACCTTGAACGCAATCTGCTGATGCTTATCGGCGATACGGGTTGCCTTTTCAGTAATTTGCGGGGCAAGAATGACTTGCAACAAACGATCCTGTGTATGTATCAATGCGCTCATGCCAGCACCTCCTCTAACTTCTTGACTGCTGCCGTAGTGGCGACAACATGAGGGAAGCGCACCAGACTGACAGGGTCAATATATTGAGCTTCAAGCACCATCACGTTTGGCAGGTTACGTGCGGACAGGTAAAGATTTTCATCAAAACCGTCGATCAGCACGAGGACGCTATCCTTGTAACCCATACCCTTGATCTTCTCAGCCAGCATCTTGGTCTTAGGCGCATCAATGCTGAACTCTTCAACAACGTTCAAACGTTCTTGACGAACCAGCTCAGACAGAATGGACTGCATACCGGCACGATAAGCCTTACGGTTTACCTTGTGGCTGAAGTTTTCATCAGGGCTGTTAGGGAATGCACGACCGCCTCCACGCCAGATTGGGCTGGAACTCATACCCGAACGTGCACGGCCAGTACCTTTTTGGTTCCATGGCTTGTGAGTCGTATGGCTTACATTGCCGCGACCGAGCTGCGCACGAGTGGCAGTTCTGGCATTTGCCATGTAGGCAACGACGACCTGATGCACCAAGGCTTCATTGAATTCACGACCAAAGGTCACCTCAGACACGGTCAAACCGCTCTTGGCCGCCTTGCCGTTCTTATCGATTAATTTGAGTTCCATTACGCACCTGCCTTCACTGCTGGACGCACAACCACATCGCCGCCCTTGGAGCCAGGAACCGCACCCTTGATCAACAAGAGGTTGCGATCTGCATCAACGCGAACGATCTGCAGGTTCTGCACTGTCGTCTTGACCGAACCCAGATGGCCAGGCATGCGCTTGCCAGGGAACACTCGACCTGGGTCTTGCGCCATACCGATAGAACCTGGAACGTTATGTGAACGTGAGTTACCGTGCGAAGCACGGCCTGAACCGAAATTGTGACGCTTGATACCGCCAGCAAAACCCTTACCCAGAGAAACACCAGTCACATCGACCATCTGGCCCGGCTGGAAAATCTCAACGGTAACTTGTCCGCCTACAGTGTAATTAGCAAGCACGTCATCAGTGACGGAAAATTCTTTGATGCCTGAACCAGCGGCCACGCCGGCTTTAGCATAATGACCGGCCAGCGCCTTGTTTACGCGACTTGCGCGGCGCTCACCGTGAGCGACTTGCAGGCCAGTATAGCCATCGCTTTGCAGTGTCTTGATCTGCGTCACACGGTTAGGCACAACTTCCAGCACTGTTACTGGGACGCTTTCGCCATCTTCAGTAAAAATGCGGGTCATG
>PHCD01000027.1 GCA_002842135.1 Betaproteobacteria bacterium HGW-Betaproteobacteria-8
TGCTTGAATCATTGCTAAAAATTGCACGCTTTCCATTACTTTTCCTTTCGATATTAAGGGCTACTACTTTGAAACACTAAAAACTACACAACTAAAAAAATAAATCAGTGACTGTCTTGCGCCATGGACAGATACACAACGGTCAAGGTCATGAAAATAAATGCCTGCAGGGTCACAATCAGGATGTGGAAGATGGCCCAGCCTATGCCCAGAACCGCCCCGAAGAACGTGCCGACCACACCGGTCGCAGCCCACATGCCCAACAGCAGGAAGATGACTTCACCGGCATACATGTTGCCGAACAGACGCAGGGAGTGGGAGAGGGGTTTTGAAACGTATTCGATGATATTGAAGAGAAAATTGGGAATCCAGACCAGGGGGTTGCTACCGAATGGACTACAGAACAGTTCATGCAGCCAACCGCCAAGACCCTTGACGTTGATTGCGAAGAAAATCATCAAGAACCAGACTGCCAGCGCCAGCGCGAAGGTTGCATTGATATCCGAGGTTGGTACGCTACGCCAGTATTCCAAGCCAAGCACGTGCTTGTAAATGAAGGCCATGACATCAATCGGCAGGAAGTCCATGGCATTCATCATGAACACCCAGACAAACACGGTCAGCGCCAGCGGTGCAATAAACTTATGACGCTCACCATGGAAAATGCTTTTTACCTGACCGTCGATAAAATCAAACAGCAGTTCGACAAAGGCCTGACGCTTGTTCGGCACACCGGAAGTCACGCCACGTGCTGCCAGCCAGAGCAAACCAAAAACGATAATGCCAAGAATGGCCGACATGGCAAGCGTGTCTACATGCAATGTCCAAAAACCGCCGTCACCGACCGGGACTGCATTATTGGAAAGGTGATGTGAGATATATCCGGAAGGAGTTAATTCGTGCTCTGTCGCCATAACTTTTAACCTTGCTTTTCACTTTCACTATTGAGGGCATAAACTGCCGTTCCAGACAATATCGCGGCAGCGGCCAATGCACTAAACAAGGCCATCAGCACCATATGGTCTGCATAAATCTTAAAACTCAACCAGAGCAGCATCACGATAACCAGTATCTTGACGGCTTCGGCTACCAACATATTGATGAGTATTGCGCTTGCCTGTGTACTTTTTTCACTACGCTTGGCAATGCGCATGGCAATGAAACTGGCTACCAGAACCACACCACCGCCTATCAAAGCGGAGATCAAGCCAGGCAAACCCGCCAACCAGAATGCGACCACAGCAATTGCCGATGTACTCAGGCTTTGCCATTTCGCCGCACGCCTAAAAACGGCAGTGACCTTCTCAATTTCCGGCGTACTTGCCGCTAAGTTGTTGTTTGACAAGCGATTTCCGACTGAAGCCTGGCGTGCAGGGTTTACAAATTTGTTGCAGAAAATTACCTGCAAAAATTATCAAGCCCTGAATTGTCTTGTTTAATGCACCATAAGTCAAGCAAATCAATAGGCTCAACCCTTGATTTTGGCAATGATATCGTCGAGCTGATCGAGGCTGGTATAGCGAATTTTCAGGGTTCCGCTGCCACCGCGGCCGGTTTGTATCTGGACCGCAGCACCAAGACGTTCTGCCAGGTTTTCCTGCAAGCGCAGGACATCCCGATCCTGCGCCACCTGCTTGGCTGGTTTTTTAATATCTGCCGACAGGTGCTTGACCAGACGTTCCGCCTCACGCACGGAAAGCTGTCTGGCTGCCACCTGTTCCGCCGCCATCACCTGCTTGGCGCCTTCCAGGCTCAGCAACGCACGCGCATGGCCCATGTCGATTTTGCCCAGCATGAGCATGTTTTGAACCGCGGGCAGCAGATTCAGGAGTCTTAGCAGATTGGTGACCGCCGTTCTGGAACGGCCTACTGCTTCAGATGCCACCTGATGCGTCATGGCAAATTCATCAATCAGGCGCTTGATGCCCTGCGCCTCTTCTATGGGATTGAGATTTTCGCGCTGAATATTTTCGATCAGGGCCATGGCCAGCGCGGATTCATCCGGAATATCGCGCACCAGTACCGGCACTTCAACAAGTCCTGCCAACTGGGAGGCACGCCAGCGCCTTTCACCAGCAATGATTTCGTAACGTCCGCCGGCGACAGCACGTACCAGAATCGGCTGCATGACACCCTGCGCCTTGATCGAATCCGCCAGACTGGCCAGGGATTCTGGATCCATGTGCGTACGCGGTTGATATTTACCAGGCTGCAGTTGATCGACGCTTAAGGTCTTCAGGACATCACTATCACCCAGCGTACTATCGTCACCCGCGAGCAATGAATCCAATCCGCGGCCCAAACCCTTGAGTTTTACCATAACACTCCCTAACTTGTTCTTGCAGCGCGCTGCGAGCCTTGACGATTGATAATTTCACCTGCCAGCGCCAGATAGGCCTGCGCCCCTTTTGAAGTCCTGTCGTGAAACAGCACCGGCACACCATAGCTTGGCGCTTCTGCCAGACGGATATTGCGCGGAATCACGGTACGGTAAACCTTGTCGCCAAAATGCTGGGCCAATTCGCCCGAAACCTGCTGCGCCAGCGTGTTGCGATTATCGAACATGGTACGCAACAAGCCTTCTATCTCCAGATCCGGGTTCAGGTGCATACGCACCTTTTTGATCGTATTGACCAGGTCGGACAAGCCCTCCAGCGCAAAGTATTCGCACTGCATGGGAATCATGACGGCATGCGCAGCAGTCAAGGCATTGACGGTAATCAGGCTGAGGGCAGGGGGGCAATCGATCAGCACATAATCGTAATTGTCCTGCACCTCCTTCAAGGCAACTTTCAGCCTGGTCTCACGTGCAATTTCATTCACCAGCTCAACCTCAGCACCGGCCAGGTCACGATTTGCCGGCACCACATCAAACTTGCCTTTTACTGAAGGCTGAATGACCTCTTTCAAGGAATTCTTGCCAATCAGGACGTGATAAACCGTTTGTTTCATCGCCGACTTGTCAACGCCACTGCCTGTGGTGGCATTACCCTGCGGATCCAGGTCTATCAAGAGAACACGTCGCTTGGTCGCGGCCAGACTGGCTGCCAGATTGACGCAAGTCGTGGTCTTGCCCACACCACCTTTTTGATTACTGATCGCTATTATCTTCATAAGTCAGGCCGCCTTGGTCGTCGTTTCTTCTGGATTAAATGGCAGGAAAATCAAATGTCGCTGCGCCTCCAGCCCAGAGACATGCAGGGGCACAATTTGCGAAGGCTTGATACTGATTTGCGTCAATTCATCATAGGGATGCACTCCCTTCATTGCCAGCCATTGCGCATCCGGCTTGCATAAATGCCTGGTCAGACTGGTGAACTGATTGAGATCGGAAAAGGCGCGCGAGATGATCACGTCATAAAGCTCAGCCGGCTTGAATTGCTCTACACGCCCGCAAACGACCTCAAGATTATCGATGCCCAACTCAGCCTTGACCTGACGCATGAAACTGGCTTTTTTATGACTGGAATCCAGCACCGTCACCCGCATCTGCGGCAGGCAAAGCGCCAGCGGGATACCCGGCAGACCGGCACCACTGCCAACGTCAAGCAGCCGCTCTGCTTGAATGTGTGGCAGCACTGCAAGACTGTCGAGCAAATGCAAAGTCACCATTTCCGCCGGTTCACGCACCGCCGTCAGGTTATGCACCTTGTTCCACTTGTGTATCAGCGCCAGGTAAGCCAGCATCTTTTGCTGCACAGGCGCTGCAATGTTCAGGCCCATTTCGGCTAGACCCTTTTCCAGCCTGACCCCCAGGGATTTCATATCGAACTGCGTCATGCCACTTTTTCCGGCGAATTGCCGGCCTTGTTGCGACCTTTGCGCTTCAGGTAAACCAGCAGCAAGGAAATGGTCACCGGTGTAATACCGCTGATGCGGCTGGCCTGACCTATATTCTCAGGCTTGAATGTATTCAATTTTTGTTGCGCCTCAATAGACAGCCCCTGCACATCACGATAATCCATGTCCGCCGGTAACTTTATCTCTTCACTTCCGCGCTGGCGCTCAATCTCCTCAGCCTGACGATCGATATAACCCTGATATTTGGCGGCGATTTCAACCTGCTGTCGCACTTGCTCATCCATCACTTTACTTGCGCTATCCGCCAGTGTTTCCGGCAGTGGCAAACTGAGCAACGATTCATAACTGACGTTGGGACGGCGCAACAACTCGAAAAGGGAATACTCATGTTCGATCGGTTTGCCAAGCACACGCATGGCATCCTCCACCGGCAATGTGCCTGGTTGCACGAAAGTACGCTTGAGCCTTTCCTGTTCGCGCGCGATCGCATCCTGCTTACGCGCAAACCGTTCCCAACGCTCATCATCAACCAAACCTATCTTGCGTCCTGCTTCCGTCAGGCGCATATCGGCGTTATCTTCACGCAGCATCAAACGATATTCGGCCCGGCTGGTAAACATGCGGTAAGGCTCGGTCACGCCAGTAGTAATCAGGTCGTCAACTAGCACTCCAAGATAGGCTTGATCGCGAGTAGGGCACCAGCTTGGTGCATCAGCTGCATACAGGGCAGCATTGGCACCCGCCAGCAAGCCCTGGGCGCCTGCCTCTTCATACCCGGTTGTACCGTTAATCTGGCCGGCAAAGAAAAGTCCTTGTACGGCCTTGGTTTCCAATGAGCTCTTCAGTGCGCGCGGATCATAGTAATCGTACTCGATGGCATAGCCGGGACGCAGTATATGCGCATTTTCCAGGCCACGAATGGAGCGCACCAGCTGATACTGAATATCGAAAGGCAGGCTGGTAGAAATGCCGTTAGGGTAAATCTCGTTGGTCGTCAGGCCTTCCGGCTCAAGGAAAATCTGGTGGGATTCCTTGTCAGCAAAGCGGTGGATCTTGTCCTCTACAGAAGGACAATAGCGCGGGCCCACGCCCTCAATCACGCCGGTATACATGGGCGAGCGATCCAGGCCACTGCGAATGATGTCGTGTGTACGCTCATTGGTCTGCGTAATCCAGCAGGAGACCTGCGCCGGATGCTGTGCCGCACTTCCCAGAAACGAGAACACCGGCACCGGGTTATCACCGGGCTGCTCCTGCATCACGGAATAATCTATAGTGCGGCCGTCTATCCGGGGTGGGGTACCGGTTTTCAGGCGACCGGCCGGCAAACCGATTTCACGCAACCTGGCAGCCAGCGAAATAGAAGGGGGGTCGCCGGCACGGCCTGCCTGGTAGCTACGCAAACCGACATGCACAAGGCCGCCCAGAAAAGTACCCGCAGTCAACACCACCGCCTTTGATTCAAAACGCAAGCCCAGTTGCGTCACGACGCCAGCCACACGATCACCTTCAAGAATGATGTCATCAACTGCCTGCTGAAACAGCCAGAGATTGGGTTGATTCTCCAAACGGTGGCGGATGGCCGCCTTGTACAGGATACGGTCCGCCTGCGCACGCGTGGCACGGACAGCAGGCCCTTTGCTGGAATTGAGGATACGGAACTGTATGCCACCCTCATCGGTCGCAGCAGCCATGGCGCCACCAAGCGCATCTATTTCCTTGACCAAGTGACCCTTACCTATACCACCAATGGATGGGTTACAGGACATCTGGCCCAAGGTTTCTATATTATGTGTCAGCAGCAGCGTCTTACGCCCCATGCGTGCGCTCGCAAGCGCGGCCTCAGTGCCCGCATGGCCGCCGCCAACTACTATCACATCAAATTTATCTGGAAATTGCATTTTTGGAGATTCTCGCCCATTCATCAATAAATCCGCTGCAAGCCTTGCAAAGAAAGGATTCCAGCTATTCAAATCCTGACAGAATGCGCGAATTTTCCTGCCTTGGTTAAGGTATGCATCTTACTGCAAACAGAGACTTACGTCATGCTCAACACCATGTTTCACGTGAAACCTTTGCCCTGTTACCCCATTATTTTGCATTTTGTTTACAACATTATTTCCAGCCTGCCTTTCCTTAACACAATTTATTAACATAGATGGCATATAATTCACTTAACTCGAATTAACTCGAGCCACACCAACCTTTAAGAGATACCAGGTTTACCACTTTTAAATCAATTAAGGAGCAACGCTATGAAAACAAATAAAATCGCACTCGGCCTCTTATTCGCCCTTGCCAGCGTCTCTGCACAAGCAGACATAGCCAGCGCACAAAAACTCGCTGCCAAATACGAAGCTATCGCCAAACACATCTCGCCGGCAGCTACCGGCCTTTCCGCCAGTGACGGCAAAGCTTTCTATAACCGTGAAATAACCGTGAAAGGTAAGCAGATTGCCTGCGCATCCTGCCACACCGCAAACCCTGCAGATACCGGCAAACATATCGTGACTGGCAAGCCAATCCGTCCGCTGGCTCCCTCCGCCAACCCCAACCGTTTTGCCGATATTGATAAGGTTGAAAAACAATTCACCGACCACTGCAACGACGTAATTGGCACTGACTGCACTGCACAGGAAAAAGGTAATTTCATTACCTACCTGCTGAGCATCAAGTAATCCAAAACGCCAACAGATGGCAGAAGACCAGGTAAAACAGGCTGTATTAAACTGTCTGGAGGAAGATCCACCGCAAAAGTACGTTTGGGATGCTTTTGTAAGAATCTTCCACTGGTCTCTAGTCGTCGCCTTTTCCGTCGCTTTCTATTACCGCGAATCCGAATGGGACAGGCTAATACACGTTTATGCCGGTTATACTGTGGCTGGCTTGATTGCAGCACGCATCGTATGGGGCTTTATGAAAACCGGCTATGCCAGCTTCCGCGCTTTTCCACTAAACCCACTACTCGCCATCCGTTATCTATGGCTCACCCTGCAAGGACGTAGTCGGCGCTACATCGGCCACAACCCCGCGGGCTCGGTGGTAATCTACATCATGCTTTTTTGTGGCATAACCACGGTGATCTCAGGTTATCTGGTCTATAACGAAGGCTGGTTAATTGATGACCCCGGCTACATCAAATCCCTGCATCACTATATTTCCTGGACTTGGCTATTCCTGATTGTGCTACATGTCATTGCCGTCATCACGGAAAGCATCTTGCACAAAGACAACCTGATCTGGGCCATGATTACAGGCTGTAAGCGCAGCTCCACCAGACTGGAAAAAAGCTACTGGAAAAGAGAACTTTGAACTGCCGAACCGTATGTTTCACGTGAAACATACATCACATTGAAGCACTTCAGATTTGAAGTGCTTTTTATTTACCAATACAGAATTTCGAGAATATTTCCCCAAGCAGATCGTCCGGTGTAAATTCCCCGGTAATCTGGCTCAGGGCTTCCTGCGCCAGTCGAAGCTCTTCCGCTACCAACTCAGCTTGGCCCAGCAACTCAACCGCACACGACAGATTCTGCTCAACCTGCTTCAATGCATCCAGATGGCGCGTGCGCGCCATAAAAACACCCTCACCAGAAGGTTGCCATCCGGCCAGGCTCAAAAGATGTTCTTGCAGCAAAGACAAGCCTTGACCAAGCTTGGCCGAGAGGTAAATATGGGTTTCGCCTTCCAGAACCTCTTTTTTTGGGGTTTCCGCACTCAGGTCAATTTTATTGTGAATCCATATTTTGGGTAAAACCGCTGACAATCGCTCCAGGATCGATTTTTCACTCTCGCCAATACCATGAGCTGCATCGATCAATAATAATGCGACATCGGCGTTTTCTAGAGCTCGCCATGTTCTGGCGATACCGTGTTTTTCCACCTCATCGACGGTTTCACGCAATCCTGCCGTGTCTATAATGTGCAATGGCACGCCTTGAATCTGTATGCTGCTTCTGATGACATCGCGAGTTGTACCGGCGATCGAAGTCACAATAGCCACATCCTCACCAGCCAGTTGATTCATCAGGCTGGATTTACCGACATTAGGCTGGCCGATCAGTACCACCTGTATACCTTCGCGCAGCAGATTACCTTGTTTGGCACTTTTAAAAACCGAGGCGAGTTCTTGCTGTAAAACAATGAGCTTTTCTCCGACCCGCCCCTGGCTAATAAAATCAATTTCTTCTTCAGGGAAATCCAGACAGGCTTCAACATACATGCGCAGTTCTACCAACCCACCCAACAGTGCCTGGATACGACCGGAGAACTCACCAGACAGAGAACGCACAGCGCTTCTGGCGGCAGCTTCAGTAGAGGCATTGATCACGTCTATCACTGCTTCAGCCTGCGCCAGATCGAGCTTATCATTAAGATAGGCGCGCTTGGTAAATTCGCCCGGGATTGCCTGCCTGGCGCCCAGCGCCAGGCAGCGTGCCAACAGAATCTGCATCAGCGCGGGGCCACCATGTGCCTGTAGTTCGAGTACATCTTCACCAGTATAGGAATGTGGAGCCGAGTAATAAATGGCGATGCCGCGATCGATCAAACTGCCGTCTGCGTCCTTGAAATCCAGGTATGCAGCATGTCTGGGGGGAGGGCAGTGACCAAGCACACCTTCGGCGATGCATTTGCATGCCTCACCTGAAACCCGAACGATGCCTATACCGCCAGAACCTGGCGCGGTAGCGATCGCTGCAATTGTTTCAGATGCTTCGGCTTGCATATGCACCTTGAAGAAAAACGCACCAGCGTGAAACGCTGGTGCTAATTACCTAACGCTTGCCAAGTTTCTTCTTGGCAGCCGTTGCCTGCACGGTTGCTCGGTTGATATGCCATTGCTGGGCAATCGAAAGGATATTGTTAACCAGCCAGTACAACACCAGGCCGGCAGGGAAGAAGAAGAAGAACACACTGAACACCACCGGCATGATCATCATGACCTTGGCCTGGATTGGATCCGTCGGTGTCGGATTCAGCCTGGTTTGAATGATCATGGTCAGGCCCATCAGGATAGGCAACACATAATACGGATCTACCGCAGATAAGTCCTGTATCCACAGCATGAATGGTGCATGGCGCATTTCAACGCTGCCAAGCAGCACCCAGTAAAGGGCAATGAATACGGGAATTTGTACCAGTATCGGCAGGCAGCCGCCTAGCGGATTGATTTTTTCTGTCTTGTAGAGCTCCATCATGGCCTGCTGCATCTTTTGGCGGTCATCGCCAAATTTTTCCTTCATGCTTTGCAGGCGTGGACTCAATTCACGCAAGTGCGCCATGGAACGATAACTGGCAGCAGAGAGTGGGTAAAACGCCAGTTTGATCAACACGGTAAGCAGAATAATGGCAACACCCCAGTTGTTCACCAACTTCTGTATAGCGGAAAGCACCCAGAACAGCGGCGCTGCAATAATAGTTAACCAGCCATAATCCACCGCATACTCAAGGCCTGGCGCTACAGCCTTCAGTTGAGACTGGGTTTGCGGGCCGGCATAGAATCGCGCCGGCAGCTCAGCTGTTGCTCCAGCGGCTATCTGGCCCATGGGGCTGACACTACCGATAGAGTAAATATTATTGGAAAGCTGTTTGGTATAGAACTCACGAACCATGCCCTCCTTGGGTATCCAGGCGCCGAGGAAGTAGTGCTGCACCAAGGCAACCCAGCCATCCTTGCTGTTCTTGGAAAGATTGCTCTTGGCCATGTCCGAGAAACTGATCTTCTTGAACTTGTCTTCATCAGTGAAATAGGCACCGCCCGTAAATGTCGGCATCATGAATGAACCTTGATTCGATTGGTTATCATGCAGAATCTGGTAGTAGACCGATGGAGAAATCGCCGCAGCTGTATTATTGATCACCTGGTGGCTCACACCAATCGCGTAACTGCCGCGCTTGAAGGTATAAACCTTGTCCACCTGCAGGCCTGCTGCATTAACCCAGGTCAGGCGCACTTCCAGCTCTTCGCTGCCATCCGCCATCCTGTAACTGCCGGCTGAAGAAGCAAACACCGAACGATGCGTCGGCAAATCACTGCCGATCAGGCCGGTTTGCGCAACATAAAGCAAGGGTGAAGCCGCGTCATCGAGCAGGACAAAATCATTCTGCTTATCATCCGACCGATGCTGCAACAGCACCAGTTTGCGCAAATCGCCGCCGACAGTATCAATCTCGCCACGATAAAGATCGGTCTCTATCGTGATCCGTTGACCTTTTTCCAGGTTGAATCCTGCGGTCTGTGGCAAATCTGCCTGGCTGGCCACCTCAGGCAAATCAGATTTTGCCGCTTGTGGAATGCTGCCATCCTGTTGCTGGGCAGTAACTGCCGCAGTTTCAGGGGCATTCTTCTGTTGCCAGGAATCCCATAACATAAGCACGGAAAAAGAGAAAATAACAAATAGAATCAGCCGCTTGGTATCCATTGAATTGTCTATCTACTTTATTAACATTGAAATAATTAGCTTAATTGAACGCTTATGGCACCGGATCATGGCCACCTTCGTGCCATGGATGACAGCGTGATAAACGTCGTATGGTATACGCTACACCCTTGATTGCGCCATATTTATTGATAGCTTCAATCGCATACTGGGAACAGGTGGGACTAAACCGGCATTGCTGCCCGAAATAAGGGCTCAGGGCTATCTGATACAACCTGATGAGACCTACCAGCAGGGATTTGAACAATCCACGCAATGACAACCTAGACATGCTGAGATTCACTCCGGACCGGTACTGCAAGTTTTTCACTGATCCGTCTCAATCGGAACAACAACTCGTCAAACTCCTGGTTAACGACGGCATAATCCTGATGATTGAAAGATTTTAGCACTCTGATGACCAGATCCAGATGACCTATCTGTGATTGCTGTTTTCTGAAAGATTCCCGCAACACGCGTCGCATGTAATTTCGATCGACCGAACGTTTGGCGACCTTTTTGGCTACCACCATACCCAACCTGGCCCTGCCGAACCGATCGTGCTGGTAGTGTATGGCCAGATACTGACCGGAAACTCGTTTGCGGAAATTAAAAACGGATGAAAAATCATCCGTTTTTATAATTCTGGCTTGGCGAGGAAAACCTTGGTTATTCAAACCGAGGATTAGCGCCAGTAAACTGACTTCAGGCTATCTAATTAAACTAGACAGCCAGACGTGCACGACCTTTGGCGCGACGAGCAGCAATCACTGCACGGCCACCGCGGGTTTTCATGCGCACCAGAAAACCGTGTGTACGAGCACGGCGAACTTTGGATGGTTGGTAGGTACGTTTCATTACAAATCTCCGGTAACTTCGCTATATTTCAAGTAAGACCGCGATTTAACACGATTTTGCCTTGTTTTGTCAATGTTTATTTAGTTTGTGAATCTGCAGTAAACGCTGTGGATAAGTTGGAATAATCAGGCTAAAATGAACTCACTTTTGAGCTAACCTGCAGCCACGCATCACCGTCACAACAATGCCTGCGCACAGCATTATTGCATATAACAGATGCATAACAGCTGGACAATAAAATTGAAACCAAAGGTATCAATCAAGGGTTAGCGACGACGCCCCAATAACACAATAACATTTAGGGCCAACACCATTCTTAACTACTTGAGGTATCGGGCAACCGATGGATAACTTTTGGTCTATTTGTCTGGGGCGCTTTCAGCAAGAGCTATCCGCACAGCAATTCAACACCTGGATCAAACCACTGCAATTTGAGATGCATAACGGCTCATGGCGCCTGCTTGCGCCCAACCGCTTCGTCCAGCAATGGGTTAAGGACCGTTTTCTGGACCGCATCAAATTAATTGCGGAAGAGGTGGTCACCCATCCTGTTGATATTGAATTGGCGGTTGCGGCCAAAACCGAGCAGCCCTTGAATGGAAAGGCCGTCGAAACTGTCAGTAAGGCCACAACAGAGAAAAAATCCGCATCCCGGGCCGATACCCCCAGTAAAGCAGATGCCGTCCAAAATGGCAGCCTGGCAGCTAGCAAACCTGCACCGAAACCAGCAAAAAAAGCCAAAACCGATAGCGAGTTATGCGGCCTGAATCCCAGTTTCAATTTCGACAACTTTGTAACTGGTAAAGCTAACCAGCTGGCGCGCGCTGCTGCCATCCAGGTAGCGGAAAACCCGGGTACCGCCTATAACCCGCTGTTTATTTACGGCGGCGTTGGTTTAGGAAAAACCCATTTGTTGCAAGCCATTGGCAATCATCTCAAGCAGTTAAACCCGGATGCAAAAGTGCGTTACCTGCACGCCGAACGCTATGTCTCTGATGTCGTGAAAGCCTATGAGCACAAGGCTTTTGATGAATTCAAGCGCCAGTACCATTCACTGGATCTACTGCTGATCGATGATATTCAATTCTTTGCAAAGAAAAGCCGTACCCAGGAAGAGTTTTTCTATGCCTTTAATTCACTGATCGAAGCCAAGAAGCAGATCATCATCACCTGCGATACCTACCCCAAGGAAATTGCCGATGTCGATGAACGCCTGCGTACACGCTTCAGCTGGGGTTTGACCGTCGCTGTGGAGCCACCGGAACTGGAAATGCGCGTCGCCATCCTGCTGAAGAAAGCTGAAGCTGCACGCTTTGTCCTGCATGAGGATGTCGCCTTCTTTGTCGCCAAACAGGTTCGCTCCAGTGTACGTGAACTGGAAGGTGCACTTAATCGTATCGTCGCCATGGCCAAGTTCACCGGACACGAGATAGATGTGCATCTGGCTAAGGAAGCCCTGAAAGACCTGATCGCCGTACGCGGCCGCCAGGTCACCATGGAAAACATCCAGAAAACGGTTGCCGATTATTACAAAATCAAGGTTGCCGATATGTACAGCAAAAAGCGCTCACGCAACTTTGCACGGCCGCGACAGATCGCCATGGCATTGGCACGCGAGCTGACCAATCACAGTTTTCCGGAGATCGGTGAAGCCTTTGGCAGCCGGCATCATACGACTGTGATGCATGCCTGTGACGAAGTCGAACAGCTACGCAAAAACGACCCTAATGTAACCCGTGATATTGCATTTCTGGTACAGGTTATTCGAGGATAAAAACATATAGTCTGCACGTGGATAGCCTGTGTATAAAAATGCGGTTTATGCGCAATTATCAACTTGGCTTAAAATAACCAACAAACTGTCCACAGCAGATACGAACGTTATGCTACAAGTTAATAAATTTTAAATTGTTGATTTTTATATAAAAATATCATTATCCACAACTTAACTGTACATTACTATTGTTATTAGTTTTATCTATTACTTATTTTATTATTAAGTAACTATTCATTTAGACGGGCTTTAAAACAATGAACATTAAAATAAACCGAGATACCTTGCTTAAGCCACTATCCGCTGTAAGTGGCATTGTTGAAAGACGTCATACACTACCTATACTTTCCAATCTGTTACTGGAAGCCAAACAGGACAATATCGTACTGACCGCTACCGATCTGGAAATGCAGATATCACTTTCCATCAATAATGCTGCGGCTGGAGAATTATCAACCACGGTATCAGCAAAGAAATTACTGGATATCTGCCGGGCTTTACCGGAGAACGCGGAAATCAATATGACTACCAGTGATAGCCGAATCCAGGTAAAGGCAGGCAAGAGCCGCTTTAATCTGCAAACATTGCCCGCTAGTGATTATCCTGTGATGACTAAAGCTGCAGGTGCTCAAGCCAGCGTGATTACAATAGGCCAAGGTACGCTGAAACGCCTGTTTAAACAGGTTGAATTTGCCATGGCACAACAGGATATTCGCTATTACCTGAACGGCCTGTTATTTGAAATCAATGCTAACCGCTTGAACGTAGTTGGTACCGATGGCCACAGACTGAGTTTTACTTCAGCAGAACTAAGCCAGAATTACGAGAAGCAGGAACTGATACTGCCACGTAAAACAGTGATCGAGCTGATCAAATTACTGGATGATAGTGATGAAGAGGTGAGTGTTGAGATTGTCCCGGGCCAGGTGAATTTTTCATTTGGCGATATACGTCTTATCACCAAGGTGATCGATGGCAAGTTCCCTGATTACAACCGCGTAATACCGGTAGGCCACAAAAATACATTCACGATAGACCGCATGACCGTGTTACTCTCCATGCAGCGCGCCTCAATCTTGTCTAATGAAAAATATCGCGGTATACGCTTGGTATTGACCAACAACAGCTTGCGTCTGATCAGTACCAACAGTGAGCAGGAAGAGGCAGAAGAGGAACTGGAAATTACATATTCAGGCGATGCACTGGATATCGGGTTTAACGTAACCTATATGATTGATGTGTTGAACAACGTCAGTAGCGATCAGATCGTATTTTCTTTTGCAGATGCCAACAGTAGTTGTTTGGTCACTGTGCCCGATGATGAAAACTACAAATATGTAGTAATGCCAATGCGCATTTAAATTCAGGATAAAAGCGCTTTTTCTTCCCATGTTTCACGTGAAACACAGTAAAAGATAAACACCATGACAGATTACGATTCATCCAGTATTAAAATTCTTGAAGGCCTGGACGCAGTACGCAAACGCCCAGGTATGTATATTGGCGATACCTCTGACGGTAGCGGTTTACACCATATGGTCTTTGAGGTACTGGATAACGCAATTGATGAAGCCCTGGCAGGACACTGCGATGACATCAAGGTCATTATCCATCCGGATAATTCCATTAGTGTTTCAGACAATGGTCGTGGTATTCCGGTGGATATCAAGCAGGATGACAAGAACGATATCAAGCGTTCAGCAGCTGAAATTGTCATGACCGAACTGCATGCCGGCGGCAAGTTCGACCAGAACTCTTACAAGGTTTCCGGCGGTTTGCATGGCGTTGGCGTTTCCGTGGTGAATGCGCTTTCCGATTGGTTGCGTTTGAAGATCTATCGCAACGGCGAAGCCTATCAGATGGAATTCAAGCGTGGTGTTCCAGTCGCGCCTTTGGCTGTTACCGGCACGACAGAGCGCCGTGGCACGGAGATTCATTTTTTGGCAGCAACGGAAACCTTTACCAATGTCGAGTTTCATTTCGAAATCCTGGCTAAGCGCATTCGTGAACTGTCATTTCTCAATAACGGCGTAAAGATTGAACTGATCGACCAAAGAAACGGCAAGTCGGAAAACTTTGCCTATTCTGGCGGTGTGCAGGGCTTTGTGGAATACATGAACCGCAGCAAGACCGTGCTGCATCCCAAGCCTTTTTACGCAAAAGGTGAAAAAGATGGCATGACCATCGAAGTCGCCATGCAATGGAATGATTCCTACGCTGAAACCGTACAATGTTTCACCAATAATATTCCCCAGCGCGATGGCGGCACACACATGACGGGCTTGCGTACCGCCATGACGCGTACGCTGAATAACTTTATTGAAGAAAATGAATTGGCGAAAAAAGCCAAGATCGAAACCACCGGCGATGACATGCGTGAAGGCCTGACTTGCGTGCTATCAGTCAAGGTGCCTGATCCCAAGTTCTCCTCACAAACCAAGGACAAATTGGTTTCGTCCGAAGTGCAACCGGTGGTGCAGGAAGTTGTCTCCGCCAAACTGGCTGAATTCCTGCTGGAAAACCCGGTAGATGCCAAAGTCATCTGCAACAAGATCGTCGATGCCGCACGTGCGCGCGATGCCGCCAGAAAAGCGCGCGAAATGACCCGCCGCAAGGGCGCCATGGATACCATGGGCCTGCCAGGCAAGCTGGCCGATTGCCAGGAAAAAGACCCATCCTTGTGCGAACTCTATCTGGTCGAGGGCGACTCCGCCGGCGGCTCTGCCAAGCAGGGTCGCGACCGCAAGAACCAGGCGATTTTGCCGCTCAAGGGCAAGATTCTGAACGTGGAAAAAGCCCGTTTCGACAAGCTGTTGAGTTCACAGGAAATCGCCACGCTGATCACCGCGCTCGGTACCGGTATCGGCAAGGATGACTTTAATGCGGAAAAATTGCGTTATCACCGCATCATCATCATGACCGATGCGGACGTCGACGGCGCACATATCCGTACCTTGTTGCTGACCTTCTTCTATCGTCAGATGACCGAACTGGTCGAGCGCGGCCATATCTACATCGCCCAGCCGCCGCTGTACAAGGTCAAGCAGGGCAGGGATGAACGTTACCTGAAAGATCAGCACGAGCTTGACGAATACCTGCTGCAATCCGCCCTCAAGGGCGCGGAACTGCTGACCAGGGAAGGCGGCGAAACCATCACTGGCGAACCGCTGGCCGAGATCGCCAAGCAAATGGTGCTGACCGAAGCCGTCATCCGCCGCATTTCCATGCTGTATGACGAAAGCGTGTTGCGTGCACTGCAGGACCTCGGTGAAATCAGCCTGGCTAGCAAGGAAACGACCGAAGATGCTGCCACGAAGCTGCGCCCCATCCTCGGCGCCATCGGTTCCGAAGTCATTGTCGGTTATGACGCAGAAACCGAAAGCCACCGCCTTGAAATCAACAAGTACGTCCACGGCAACCTGCAATGCTGCATCATCGACAATGAGTTCATGGGCAGCGGCGATTACCGCCAGATTCGCAAAGTCGCCACCATGCTGGAAGGACTGCTCGGCGCCGGTGCCACCATCCGCCGCGGCGAGAAGGAACAACGTGTCAGCAGGTTCAAGGAAGCTCTGGACTGGCTGCTGGAAGAAGCCAAACACGGTCTCGGCATCCAGCGTTACAAAGGTCTGGGAGAAATGAACCCGGAACAGCTGTGGGAAACTACCATGGATCCGCAAGTGCGCCGCCTGCTCAAGGTGCAGATCGACGACGCGATAGCCGCCGACGAGATTTTTACCACACTGATGGGCGACCAGGTCGAACCGCGCCGCGCGTTCATTGAAAGCAATGCGCTGGGTGTGAACAACCTGGATATCTAGTTTTCACAGAATGCTGGAAAAATAGTCAACAAGAAGGCCCGCAAGGGCTTTCTTGCTTTTGGCTTGAGAATATTCGGTAAAGTCAGGATTGGAAGAAAAAATGTCAGACATCACCATTTATCATAATTCCAAATGCAGTAATTCGCGCGGCGCTCTGGCCTTGATCCGCGAGCATGGGCTGGAGCCTGAAGTCATCGAATACCTAAAAACGCCGCCCAGCAGGGAAACACTGAAGGCCATGATTGCGGCGGCTGGCATCACGCCGCGCGAGTTGTTGCGAACGAAGGAAGACATTTATGCCGAGCTGGGGCTGGATGATGCCAAGTGGACGGACGATGAGCTGGTGGATTTCATGTTGCAGCATCCCGTCCTAATGAACCGGCCTATCGTGGTGACGCCTTTGGGTACGCGTTTGTGCCGGCCGCCGGAGCGGGTGCTGGAAATTCTGCCCAAGGGTTGAATCTACAATCTAGAGAGGCCCGAAAGCCGGTTGTAATTATTCCCGGTTCTTCAGCAGGCCCTGCAGCAGCAATATCTCCTGCATCACTTCCGGCCCGAAACCGGCGCGTTCACCGCCGCGGTTATCCGTGAGCAGGCTCTGCAGATAAGCATCTGCGCTACCATCCTGCCAGTGTTTCACCAGCTGTTCACTGATGTGGGGGAACTCCTCCAGGCTGCTGGCGACTATTAGCGGGATTTCCACCTTTTCCCATTGCGGGGTCATGACGTTGAAATGGTGATGCAGTTTCTGCGCATAGTTTTCAAATTCAGTCCTGAGCGCGGCTTCGCGACAGAGATCCAGCAGGTAGAGCCAGGTTTCCAGTGGTTGCGGAGTTTCCGCGTTGATGGCGCGATCCAGCAGCTCGATGGCGGATTTCGGTTTGCCGCTGCCGACCAAAATACGCGCCTGCTGCAACGCATCTTCTGTCTCGAATTCCGTCTCGTTCAACAAGGAAGGTTTTGGCGGCGTTCGTTCAGGCGCAATATTGGGTTGTACGGTATTGAGCCATTGCGTGAATTGTTGGTTGTTCAAGGCAATTTGCTGGCGTTTGCGCCGTAATAGCCAGAACAGCAACAGCCCGAATAACAGCAGGCTGGCCAGCGCTGCGATATAGCGCCATGATGCGAGGATGCCAGCGAAGGCGCTATTGCCGGTGACTGTTTGAGTACCCGGGATTTTGGTTGTCGTAACCAGTGTTTGCGGCGCGGCAGCCTTGCCGTTTGCTGGTTCGGCACCAGCGGGTTTGTCAGCTGCCGGTGCTTGTATTGCCTTGCGTGCGGCGTCGGTAATTTCTTGCACTGTCCGTTGCAAGCGGTCGAGGCGATTATGCAAGCTTTCCAGTGCAGAATTCAACTGCTGGTGGTTCTGTTCCAGTGTTTGGTATTGCTGCCACATCGCTTCGGTGACGATGGCGATACTTTCTTCGCCCATCTGTCTTGCCATTTGCAGGGGGCCCGGTTTTCTCACGGGCCGGTTGGCATGGCGTGAAAGCGCTTTCAACTCCGGGATGACGATGCTGGTGATTTGATCGAAACGCTGGTCTGCTTGCAGTTGCGGGTGCAGTTCGCGGCTTAGCGTCAGGGTCTGGCGGATGAATACGGCCTGCATGGCGCCGTCATCCGGGTAGAACAGGCGGGCCAACTGGTTCAGGTTTTCACCCGGCAACAGCGGCCAGGTGAGTGTGGAGGTTTCTTCAGTGGAGGGAGCGTCTGCTGCCTGCGAGCTGTGGCTGAGCAGTGTGACCAGCAGCAGAACCAGACTGCTGAGGCAGATGAAGCATGAGCGGAAAAAGGAAGTCCTAATGGAGACAGGCGCTGTTGCAACGCACTGTCTCATGGTTCAGTCTGCCTCTATCCGTTGGCGCGCGCGCTGGATGGCGGCCTTGACCTGCTGCGGCGCTGTGCCGCCGATGTGGTTGCGGCTGGCCAGTGAGCCTTCCAGTGTCAGTACCGAATAAACATCCTCGCTGATATGCGGGCTGAATTCCTGCAGTTCTTCCAGCCGCAGCTCGGCCAAGTCACAGCCTTGCAGCGCAGCCTGACGTACGGCGCGGGCGACGACTTCATGCGCATCGCGGAATGGCATGCCCTTGTTGACCAGATAATCGGCGAGGTCGGTAGCGGTGGCGAAGCCTTCGGTGGCGGCGACGCGCATGGCTTCCTTGTCGACCTTGATGCCGCGCAACATGTCGGCATAGATCTCCAGCGTCATCAGCAAGGTGTCGGCGGTGTCGAACAGCGGTTCCTTGTCTTCCTGGTTGTCCTTGTTGTAGGCCAGCGGCTGGCTTTTCATCAGGGTCAGCAGCGCGACCAGGTGGCCGTTGACGCGGCCGGTCTTGCCG
>PHCD01000133.1 GCA_002842135.1 Betaproteobacteria bacterium HGW-Betaproteobacteria-8
CCCGGTCAGCGCCATGATGGGTGTACGCACGACACCAGTGTATACCAGTTCATCATTACGCATGCGCTCCGCATCGCTGAATCCGCGGTTCCGGGGCCGACCATCGCTCAGAATGATCAGATCGCTGGTCGTACTGCCAATGTCGATAAACAAGCCCTGTTCGAGGTTACGCGCAACCCATGCAACACTGGCATGCCAGTTGGCTGATGCGATACGGTCATGGCAGTCGTCGACCTGCGGCAAGCGTACGAAGCCATCGGGGCCGGCATAATAGTAGGTCTCCGGACCGAGTTTTTCCGCCATGAGAGTGGCAATGGCCGTCACACCATGGCGCCGGTTTCTGAACAGATCGGCCAACTCTCCGGTCATGGTAACGGCATGGTGGGCTTCCGGCTGCTGCATCTCGACCAGAGCCCGGTCGACTGCCAGTGAGAGCTGCTCCATACCCTGCCAAAGTGGACAAGGCAGCTGGATGACTTGCAGCACATGATGCCCTGCATCCAGCAGCACCGCCTTCAGATGAGCTCCACCGACATCCCACCCAATCCTGTATTTTTCTTTTATTTTCATCAATTAATGATATTTTTATAAAGTTATTTCTACTACATTCCTGGAAAGTTCCGGCAACTCGAAATGATCCGGACCCTGCACTGTCATCAGCCTGATAACCTGAGCCGCCACGTTCACACCGCTAGCTTGGCGCAATCCCACGAAAGAAGTCGTCAGCCGCGGATTGATCTCCAGCACTTCCAGCATCGCTGAGTTGCCATCCATCACAATCAGATCGACACCTACATAGCCCGCAAGGTTGGGCAATGCTCGCGCGATATTCTGCGCAAGCTGCTCAAATGCCGTCTGAAATTGCAGCATGCCATTGATGACGCCACCATGATAATGGAAGCCGCCATCCCCAGAATCAACCAGTTGACGGTTACAGCTCAATAGCCATGCACGTCCATCACGGCAGAGCATGCTGAGGCTGCAGGCCACGCCGCCGCGCATGGGCTGCACTATATGCGTAGCCTGCCTGCCCTGCCTGAGCCAATCGGCCATCTGGCCAATGTCATATGAATGGACCGTATCTTCACAACCGGCTCCATCATCAGGCTTGGCGACCCAACCTTGCTCGTTGGCATCAGGACTTTGTTCCAGCCACGCCCTGGCACTCCATGTGGGCACACAAGATATCCCTGCCGCAGACAGGACACGGCAGGTCTCCAGCTTGCTGGCGGCCAGGGCAATGACTGATGGCGGACAGCCCAACAGCAATTTTCCTCGTGCCAATACCAGTTCGGTCAGTCTGTGCAATATTCCGTCAGTCTCGGGTGCAATCAGCCAGACCGCATCGGATTGATCGATCAAATCCGTCCACACCTGCCAGACATTATCATCCGGGCTGACCATGGCGGACATTGCCACGTCCGGTGACAGCAAACGGAAATCGTGGCTGCATAGCAGCTCAACGTGCTCGATCTCATTCAGCTCCTGCAACAATGCATCCCGCATCCTCAGCCCTTCGGTAAGAAGCCCGCCGGACAATGGCTCGCGATATAATCCACCGCAACTGATAAATTCACAGACAAAAATTTTCAAGGTCAGGCTTCGTTTTCAGCGCCAAGCGCCTTGTCGATTGGTCAGGAAAAAAAAACTTGGACATCATTCCAGTCATTGATCTGATGGACGGTCAGGTCGTTCATGCCAGGCATGGCGACCGCCAAAACTACCGTCCCATACAGTCTGCCCTGTGCAGCGGCAGCGAGCCGCTGCACATCGTCAGCAGCCTGTTGCAATTATACCCATTCAAACGCCTCTACATTGCCGATATCAATGCGATACAGGGGCGCGGCAATCACGCCGGGCTCATCAAACAGCTCCGCGCTCAACAACCCGCATTGGAAATATGGCTGGATGCAGGCATTCACCAGCCTGACACAGCAAGCGACTGGCAACGTCATGGCGTACTTTGCGTCATCGGTAGCGAGAGCCTGCCTGATATGGCCGGCTATCACTCCATCAAACAAACGCAGGGAAAGAACTTCGTCTTGTCACTGGATTTCGGACGCGGCAGATTCCTCGGTCCGGAAAGGTTGTTGCAGGAACCCTCGTTGTGGCCGGAGCGTGTGATTGCCATGTCACTGGACAAGGTTGGCAGTGGTCGCGGCCCGGACATGAAACTGCTGCATGAACTGCAAAACGAAGGGACACATATCTATGCCGCTGGGGGCATACGCAATGCAGAAGACCTGCGGACGCTGGCGGAGTGCGGAATTTCTGGCGCCCTGATCGCCAGCGTGCTGCATTCAGGACAGTTGAGCAAAGAACAGATCGGCAAGATTAATCAATCGTCTGCAGAAAACTCCATCCCCGACTGACAAAACAAAAAAGCCCGATTGAGAATCGGGCTTTTCGGATTACAGCACTTGGTGCTTATTCGGCACTTGCCTGGAACGGGTGCGCTGAAGCCTTGTAGTTCTTCAACACATCTTCCACCTTGGGTTCACGCGCAACTGCAGACTTGATTGCCTGTTTGACAGCACGGTAGTTCCAGTCCTGGATACGCTCATCGATATCAGCGCGGCTGTCGATGAACACACCAACACAAATGAATACATTTTCTGCTTCATCCTGTGGAATGGTGCCATCAGCAACGCAATCCATTACAGCCATGGCCACGCCACGTTGGGCTGGGCCAAACATCTGAACAGCCTGACGACCGTTCTTGATTGTCACTTTATTAAACATCACTGTCGCTGGCTTAACCATCATGTTAGGAGCAACAATAGCCAAGAGGCCATTTACACCATACTTCTGATCAGTCAGTGTACGGCAGAAAGCATCTTCAGCTGCACTGCCACGCGGCCCCATAATCAGCTCAATGTGGGCGACATTCAACAGGTCAAGCCCACTATGATCCGGACGCTCTTCAATGACCAGAGCTTCACCCACCAGTACACGGTCAATAACTGCCATTTTTCTCTCCTATTTGGTTATACACAGATAAATTGGGTCAAGCATTGTTGCTCTTGCCACTAATCGAGATTCGCATCGTTATA
>PHCD01000134.1 GCA_002842135.1 Betaproteobacteria bacterium HGW-Betaproteobacteria-8
CTGGTCATCGGCGGCGCTGACGGCCTGCATGCCTCGCTCAAACAGAAAGCCGACTGGCTCTGGAGCCTTTCCAAACTGACCATGCCGCACGGCATGGTGCGCGTCGTACTGGCGGAGCAGCTTTACCGCGCCTGGACGGTGATTCAGAACCATCCTTATCACCGCGAATAGCGTCCCTCTAAAGTTGGCACATTAAGTGCTAATTATTCACTGAATGCCTGTGCAGAGTACCGCCAGCGCACCAACAAGCAGCAGAATGACCGGAACTTTGCTCATTAGGCTGAATTTTTCTCTGAATTTGCACTAACTCGGGGCACGCCAACTCGGAACGCATGAGGATAATCACTATGGATAATCAAAGTTTCATCACCTTGTCTAAATTCACAGTCGAGGCACGCAAGATCATCGGCACAGTCAACCCGGCCAAACTGCTCAAGGACGCGGATTACAGTGAAACCATCTTCGAGAAGGTCGATGCTTCGGACGATACCGACCTGATACTGCTCAGCCTGCAACTGCGTCAGCAGCTTGGTTTGCTGGACACCGAGGCAAGCGAATCAGAAAAGATGCCTGAAATAACGATAGAGCAAGTTGCGGCACCATCATTGCCAGCCGGAAAATACATGTTTGGCGCAAGAGGATGACATAGCCACCCGAGACGGACTTACGTATCATCAGGGGGTTACATTCTGACAAACCCTTTTGATGTCCGTCTCCACCCAACGTGCACTGGTATGGTTCCGTCGCGATTTGCGCGATTATGATCATGCCGCACTCTATCAGGCACTGAAATCCTCGCAAGAGGTCTATTGCGCATTCATATTCGATACCGGAATCCTCGACCGATTAGCGGACAAGGCCGACCGGCGTGTCGAATTCATCTGGGAAAGTGTGCGCGAACTGAAACAGGCACTGCAGAAGCAAGGCGCAGATCTGATTGTGCGTCATGGCGCCGCCAGCATTGAGATCCCCCGACTGGCGAAGGAACTGGATGTCGCTGCAGTTTATGCCAACCACGATTACGAGCCGGCAGCCATACAGCGCGATGCCTCGGTCGCCCATACTCTGAGCCAGGCCGGCATCGCATTTCACAGTTTCAAGGATCAGGTGATCTTTGAGCGGGACGAAGTCCTGACCCAGGCCGGCAAACCCTACGGTGTGTTTACCCCCTACAAGAACGCCTGGCTGAAGAAACTTGACGACTTCTACCTGCAACCCTATCCGGTCGACCACTACGCAAAGCACCTTGCACGGCTCACTACCACGACTCTGCCGGAACTGGAATCCATGGGCTTCGTGCGGACCAACCTCGGCAGCATGAAACTGCCGACCGGCATGTCCGGGGCGCAACGATTGCTTGAAGACTTCATCGAACGCATGCCCATGTATCAGGCAGCACGCGACTTTCCTGCCGTCAAAGGCCCGTCTTATCTTTCCGTGCACCTGCGTTTCGGCACTATCTCCATCCGGCAACTGGCACGCACGGCACGGCATATGGGCGGCGCCGGCGCCGAAACCTGGCTGAGCGAACTGATCTGGCGTGACTTCTATTTCCATATCCTGCACCACCATCCGCACATCGATGAAGGCCACGCCTACAAGGCCGAATTCGACAGACTGCCGTTCCCCAACGACAAGATGCTGTTCCAGGCATGGTGCGAGGGCCGTACCGGCTATCCGCTGGTCGATGCGGCCATGCGCCAGCTGACCCAGACCGGCTGGATGCACAACCGCTTGCGCATGGTGACGGCCAGCTTTCTGGTAAAGGACCTGCTGATCGACTGGCGCTGGGGTGAACGCTACTTTGCGGAAAAACTGCTGGATTTCGACTTCAGCGCCAACAATGGCGGCTGGCAGTGGGCCGCCTCCACTGGTTGTGATGCGCAACCCTGGTTCCGCATCTTCAACCCCGTCACCCAGTCGGAAAAATTCGACGCAGAAGGCAAATTCGTCCGCAAATACATCCCTGAACTTGCCGCCTGCAATCAAAAGGAAATCCATACGCCATGGCTGATGCCGACGCTTCGCCAGCAGGAACTCGGCATTGCCATCGGCAAGGATTACCCGATGCCGGCCGTCGATCACGCGATACAGCGCGCTGAGGCGCTTGCCCTCTACAAGCAAGCATCAGCCGCGTCGGCATAGACAAGGCCAATCATGCTTGGGCAACAGTCTGTCGGCGTATTTCAAAACAGTAGACAAGGACGGACTCGTCAGTTAAAGTTCGCTCTAATCAAGAGCTTATTCTGTAATATCTTGGCAATAATAATTAAATACAAACGGGTTACCGAATGCAGATACAAACTAAAAGCATATTTATCACCGCTTTCCTGGCATTGATGCTCTCGGGGTGCGCATCAACGGCCAACAATGATCCGCTCGAAGGTATCAATCGCGGCATCTACAAATTCAACGACGTCGCCGACAAGGCGGTGATCAAACCGGTCGCCGGTGCCTACAAGGCTGTGTTGCCGAGCCCGGTGCGTAGCGGTGTCAACAACTTCTTCGGCAACCTGAGCACTTTCGTTTCCGTCATCAACGACCTGCTGCAATTCAAGTTCGACAAGGCAGCTGAAGGCGCCGGCCGTTTCGTCATCAACTCCACTTTCGGCATCGTCGGTCTGGTGGATGTAGCTTCCATGGATGGCATTGAAAAACGCAATGAAGACTTCGGTCAAACCTTGGGATACTGGGGTGTAGGTAGCGGCCCCTACATTGTCCTGCCATTCCTTGGCCCATCAAACGTTCGCGACACTACCGGCCTGATTGTCGATAGCGCAGCGTTTGATCCATTGGGTTATGTTGATGATCCTGCAACCAGAAATAGTGCCTATGCACTGAAGTTCCTGGACAAACGCGCACAACTACTGCCAGGTAGCGACCTGCTGGATGAGGCAGCACTGGATCCTTACGCCTTCATGCGCGACGCCTACTACCAGCGCCGCCAAAGCCAGATTCATGATGG
>PHCD01000028.1 GCA_002842135.1 Betaproteobacteria bacterium HGW-Betaproteobacteria-8
CACCTCATTACGACCGGTCGCGGCGAGAAATTCCTCCAGTTTGTTAAAGTGGAATTTCTGCGCGATTTTTTCCTGGTTGACGATGCCGGCCGCCAGGCCAAGCCGGTGCATTTCCCGGTCCAGCTTGTTGCGCCCCAGTGCGACGTCTTCGTCAAAATGCTCGAGCTTGAACCAGTTTCTCACCTTGGCCCGTGCACGCGGGCTGTGCAAATATCCGAGCGATGGGGTAAGCCAATCTCGGCTGGGCGCGCCTTGTTTGGCAGTAAGAATCTCCACACGTTGGCCGTTTTGCAGTTTGTAATTGAGCGGCACGATGTTGCCATCGACCTTGGCGCCACGCGTGCGGTGCCCGAGATCGGTATGCAGGGTATAGGCAAAATCCACCGGGGTTGCGCCTTGCGGCAAATCGACCACCTTGCCTTGCGGGGTCAGCACATAGACCTTGTCCTGTATCAGCGCATTGCTGAACTGCTCCAGCAGGTTACCGTTATCCGAGACTTCGTCCTTCCAGGCCAGAATCTGCCGCAGCCAGGCGATCTTTTCATCGAATTTCGCATCGGATTTGCCGCCTTCCTTGTAGCGCCAGTGCGCAGCCACGCCAAGTTCGGAATCGTGATGCATTTCATGGGTGCGGATCTGCACCTCAAGCGCCAAGCCCTGGGGACCGATAACCGCCGTATGCAAGGATCGGTAATTGTTGCTCTTGGGGCGGGCGATGTAATCATCGAACTCCCCGGGAATGGGCTGCCACAGACTGTGTATCAGGCCCAGTGCAGTGTAACAATCCTTGATGTCTTCGACATGGATGCGGACGGCACGCACGTCATAGAGCTCATTGAACTGCAGATGCTTGCGCCGCATTTTGTTGATGATGCTGTAGATGTGTTTGGGCCGGCCGCTAACCTCGGCTTTGACGCCCGCCTGTTGCAGTTCCTGCTGCAGTTGCCGGATGACATCGGCGATGTACTGCTCGCGGTCGACACGCTTCGCATCGAGCAGGCGTGCCACGTCCTTGTAGAGTTGCGGCTCGAGAAACCGCAGCGACAGATCCTCCAGCTCCCACTTCAATTGCCAGACGCCGAGACGGTTGGCCAGTGGCGCAAAAATGCCCTGCGTCTCCCGCGCAATCTGCTGCTGCATCTCCACTGGCGCGGCTGACAAATTGCGCATGGTCTGGGTGCGCTCAGCAAGTTTGATCAATACCACACGGATATCTTCCGCCATTGCCAGCAGCATTTTTCGCAGGCGTTCGATCTGCTGACCGTCATCCGGGCTTTTGCGGTTCGGCTTATGCAAACCGGCCATCTCGCTGAATTCACGTATCTGCTCCATACGCGAAAGCCCTTCCACCAGACCGGCGATTGGCGCACCGAATCGGGTTTCAAGCACCTGCTGCCAATCCTCAAGATAGGCGGGTGTCGCATGCAGCAATGTCGCCGCGATGGTTTCATGGTCCATATGCATGCCAAGAAGAATCGATGCAGCATCCAGCGCATGCTCGATCAATGGCATACCGGTCAGTTCAACGTGGCCGATATAGAGCTTCCGGGAAAATTCAAACGCCTGGTGCAGCGTTTCAATCTGTTCCGGCGTGTAACGTCCTGCAAGCGCATCGAACCATGACGATGCCTGGTTGGTGGCTTGGGATTTCAAGGTGGGGGCGCTGTGTTCTACGGAAACCATGCAACATTATTGCACCATTGCACGCGACCTTGAACACGAACCGGAAACACCTGACGATATTCCGCCTCTCTGGAACCGCAGCTTACAATGCTAATATGATTCAAATCGTCTTGAGCTAATTGCGCAAATGGTTAAACCTTGAGTAAATCCAGGACAAACTACCGTCATGAGTTTATGGCAACACACAGTGTTGCTGCGCCACCCAGGATTGCTAACAATAAGCCGCAGAATATATGCAATGGATTCCCCCTAGCTGAAATATTCAATCTGTCATAAGGAGCATGAATGAGGCCGATAGAGCAGGACAAGCAGTTTCTCCGGCAGTGCATTGAGCTGGCGACCAGTTCCGTTGCTTGCGGTGGCGGACCGTTTGCTGCCATGATTGTGCGTAATGGTCAGGTATTGGCACAATCTGGCAACTGCGTCACACGTGATAATGATCCGACGGCGCATGCAGAAGTGGAGGTCATCCGTCAGGTAGCAGCACTTACTGGCGACCCGCATCTTACCGACTGCGTGCTTTACGCCAGTTGCGAACCTTGCCCAATGTGTATGGCAGCGGCAATGTGGGCGCATATTCCACATATCGTATACGCGGCGACGCATGAGGAGGCCATCCGGGCCGGCTTTGATGATACGGTCATTGCAATGAATCTTTACGGACAGGCCATGCCAAGATCGTTACCAGCTGGCTTTCTACAGCATATAGAACTGCCGGAAGCTTCAGCACCTTTCGATGCCTGGCTGGCAAAAGAGGATCGGATTCCTTATTGAACCGATCGCACTAATATCAACTAACAAACATTAGCATCAAGCAGCGTCGGGACAAGAGATTACGGGCAATAAAAAAGGAGGCTTGTGCCTCCTTTTTTATTGAAACCTGGCAATTAAGCCAAGTTTCTGTTTTCTATCTGAGCGATTGCGCTCTTTGTAGTTGCAATCTTAGCGATTGCAAACGTACATTGTTACTTCAAAGCCGAAACGCATTTCTGTAGCTGCTGGTTTGGTCCACATAATCATATCTCCTGTCTGGTTTTTGGCACATTGCTCAATTTTGCGTTGCAACGTCACATGGGCAATGTGTAGTGCATGAGTGAATCTTACAGGTGTTTCGAGTGATTGCTGTAGCGATAGTCATTAAAGCTGCCTAATGAAAATCATTAGATCGTTGCATTAATCACCCCTACTTTTCGCTCAATAAGTCACAAACAGGCGATAGCCGGAAACCGTTTCCTCACTGACCAGGAGAGACAGCTTGATACTGATTTCCTCTTTTGCCGAGAAACCACGCTTGATATCCGCACCAGCAGCCAAATACTCCTCTGGCTTGAAAGTACGGCGCAGCAAGGGCTTGTCGTTTGTATCGGTAAGCGTCAGCTCCAATAATGGATAGGCCTGACTGAACTCGGCATTGTTGATCAGGGTGCTGTAAAGATGAATGAGGCCCTGACGATCTACATCTTCCTGCAAATCTGAATCATCTATGGCTATCAGGTTTGCGTTCTTCGGCAACTCCACCTTGCATTGAACCAGCTCACAGGCCTGTTCCAGATACGGCCTTGTCTGTGGCCAGCGGGCAGCGATGTCCGAGCGCAGGTAATAAACAGCCTGTGCCAATATCAGTGCGATTAGCACAACGATAAAGAGGAATATCAGGAATTTTACAAAACCGCTCTTTTTTGACCGGCCGATTTTGTTTTTGGCCGCGTCGTCCATCATGGTCGGGCTGAGTATGCTTGCAGATGCCGGAACACTGAAATCCGTGATGTTAAAAACCGGGGTTGCAGACTCAGGGGGCGTTGGTTCTGGCGTCCCGAAGTCATCGCTTGCCGGTTCGTCTTCTTCTGATGGCGCGACCTGAAACTCCGGCTCTTCAGCAAAATCCGGTTCGTCATGCTCAGCAATAATTTCTATGTCGTCGGCAACCGATGGTTCTTCCGGAAGCGGTGTTGATGACTCTTCCGGTATGTATTCAGGCTCAGCAGGCGCTATCGGGGCGATGGCCTCGACAATCTCCTCATCTTCAACTTCTGCCAGCCTGTCCAGCGCATTGAACACATGCTCGCATTTGCCACAACGCACTTCACCACGATGCGCCGCCAATTGTTCCGGCGTTACATAAAATGCCGCATCGCATTGAGGACATGAGGTAACTAGGCGCATTTTCTGGTGCCTGTGAGTAGAACCCAGCTCTCCATATAAACTGGTGTTTGCATTTCAAACCATTCTGCATAGATTGCAGAAACCTGTTCAGCCTGCTCACGCAGAATGCCGGACAAGGCAATCCTGCCGCCCGGTTTGCAAGCCACAGCCAACGCGGGTGCCAGAACCGAAAGTGCGCTGGAAAGGATATTGGCAACAACAAGGTCTGCCGGTTCATCGCGCAACTGATTGGGTGCCAGCTGATTCGGCAGGTAAAACTCTGCTTGCACCTGGTTTTGCCCGGCATTGTAATGACTGGCCTCTATGGCTTGAGCGTCGATATCGGTCCCCACCACCTTGCCAGCGCCCAGCTTTTTGGCAGCAATCGCCAGAATGCCTGAACCGCAACCGTAATCCAGCACATGCATGCCGGGTTTTACGTTATCGGCGAGCCAGGCCAGACAAAGATGCGTGGTCGGGTGACTACCCGTACCGAATGCCAGGCCGGGGTCGAGAATAATATTGAGGGCATCGGGGTTGGGAGCATCATGCCAGGTCGGCACAATCCAGAGGTCATCACGGATACGGATAGGATCGAACTGCGACTGCGTCGCCCTTACCCAGTCCTGTTCGGCCACATGTTCAACCACGTATGGCAGGTGCTGCAAACCTGTCTCCTGAGACAGGTTTTCCATCATCTGCGATACATTGATATCGTCATTAAACAACGCGCTGACAATGTTCTGCTGCCAGATTCCCGGCGGCGGATCGCCCGGCTCGCCGAATATGGGCTGCTCGTCGGGCGTTTCTGCATTGGCGTCTTCAATGGTGGCAGACAGCGCTCCGAGTTCCATCAGCGTATCGCTAAGCAGTTCCGCCGTATTGTCATGCGCCTCTATCTTGAGGGATATCCAGGCCATCGTTACTTCGAGCTCATCCCAAGCTTCTGCTCGAGATAATGAATGCTGGTGCCACCCAGATGGAAAGCAGCATCCGCCAACAGATCACGATGCAGGGCAACATTGGTCTTGATGCCTTCAACCGCCATCTCGGAGAGCGCAATGCGCATTTTGGCAATCGCCTGTTCACGCGTATCGCCATGCGTGATGAGCTTGCCAATCATGGAATCGTAATGCGGCGGCACCATGTAGTTCTGGTACGCATGGGTATCGACGCGTACGCCCGGGCCGCCCGGCATGTGGAAAGTCGAAATACGGCCTGGCGACGGCACGAAGGTATACGGATCTTCGGCATTGATACGACATTCGATTGCGTGACCCTTGAATTCGATGTCTTTCTGACGGAAAGACAGCTTTTCGCCGGCAGCGATGCGTATCTGCTGTTGCACAATGTCGATACCGGTAATCATCTCGGTCACCGGATGCTCAACCTGTACGCGCGTGTTCATCTCGATAAAGTAAAACTCATCGTTCTCATAAAGAAACTCGAATGTACCTGCACCACGGTAGTTGATGCGACGGCAGGCGTCTGCGCAACGGGTGCCAATTTTATCGCGCAAGCGGGTGCTGATACCCGGCGCCGGTGCTTCTTCCAGCACTTTCTGGTGACGACGCTGCATGGAGCAGTCACGCTCACCCAGATAAACCGCATTGCCGTGCTGGTCTGAAAGCACCTGAATCTCAATATGACGCGGTTGCTCAAGGAATTTCTCCATGTATACCATGGGATTGCCGAAAGCACCCTGCGCTTCTGATTTGGTCATGCTAACCGATGCCAGCAAAGCCGCCTCGGTATGCACAACACGCATACCGCGTCCGCCGCCACCGCCAGCCGCCTTGATGATGACCGGATAACCAATGCGCTTAGCTTCGCGCATAATCTCCTCAGGATCATCGCCCAATGCACCTTCAGAACCTGGCACACAAGGCACACCAGCCTTGCGCATCGCATCCTTGGCGCTGACCTTGTCGCCCATCAGGCGAATGGTTTCGGCACGCGGACCAATGAAAACAAAACCGCTTTGCTCTACGCGCTCAGCAAAATCGGCATTTTCGGACAAAAATCCATAACCGGGATGAATCGCTTCCGCGTCAGTCACTTCAGCAGCGCTGATGACCGCTGGAATATTCAGGTAGCTCTGGCCGGAAGGTGCCGGGCCGATACAGACTGATTCATCGGCCAGCTGTACGTATTTCGCTTCACGATCTGCTTCTGAGTGGACTGCAACGGTTTTAATGCCAAGTTCCCGGCACGCTCGCTGCACACGCAGTGCAATCTCGCCTCGATTGGCAATCAGGATCTTCTCAAACATTTTCAATCCTTAGCCAATAATAAAGAGCGGTTCGCCGTATTCAACCGGCTGGCCATTTTCAACCAGGATCGCCTTGATGACGCCCGCATGGTCAGATTCGATCTCATTCAGCAGTTTCATCGCCTCGATAATGCACAGCGTATCGCCGACTGCAACCGTAGAACCCACATCAACAAATGACTTGGATTCTGGTGATGGCGCACGGTAGAAGGTACCGACCATCGGTGATTTCACTACATGCCCCTCTATCGCCGGTGCAGCTGCTTCAACCGGCGCAGCAGCAGGAGCCGCATGCGGTGCTGGTGCCGCTGGTGCGGACATCTGCATGTAAGGCTGGTAGTGCATCACGCCTGGCGCATGGCCTGGCTGATTGCGGCTGATACGCACCTTTTCTTCACCCTCGGTGAGCTCAAGCTCGGAAATGCCGGATTCCTCGACCAGGTCAATTAATTTTTTCAGTTTGCGTAAATCCATGGGATACCTCTGTGACTAGTTAATTGCCCAGCAAATGCTAGGCGGGTTGATTCGATAAAAATGTAATAGCGTAATCGAGTGCAGAAGCGTAACCCTGAGCTCCCAGGCCGCTTATGACGCCAACTGCGATATCAGAAAAATAGGAGTGATGCCGAAATGACTCACGTGCATACACATTTGAAAGGTGTACTTCTATGAATGGTGTTTTTACTGCAGATAATGCATCACGCAACGCAACCGATGTATGGGTAAACGCGGCAGGATTGATAATCACAAAATCGACGCTTTTAACTGCCAATGACTGCACTTTGCTGATCAATTCAGCTTCGCTGTTGCTTTGAAAGCATTCCAGCTGCACCCCGGCCTTACCTGCCCGCTCGGACAAATGCCGATTGATGTTGTCCAGCGTATCCTTGCCATAGTGATGCGGCTCACGCAGGCCCAGCAGGTTAAGATTGGGGCCGTGGATAACCAGTATGGATTTTGAGTGGTTTGCAGCCATATATTCAGATAGATTGGAACGGCCAAGCGTGATGATTCATGACCGCAAGTTTGCCGCAAATAGGGGGATGTTGTCTATAGAATTGGCGAAATTTAGCGAAATTAGCTTTTCAGGCCTTTATGCCGAAAGCTTAGTTTTGCGCCTGCAGCAGAGGCAGGATTGTCTCTTCCAACAGGGCCTGATTGACCCGCCCAAAGTAGGTTTTCACGATACTGCCATCTGCGGAGATGATGGCAGTATAAGGTAATACGCCCATGTTGTTGCCCAAACTTTCACTGACATTCATGGCATCAACATCACCTGACAACAAAGGGTAACTGACCGGCGTCTGCTGGGCAAACTCACGAATCTTCTCCAACTCATCCGATGATATACCCAGCACCACCACCCCTTTATCCTGATATTCCGTATGCAATCTGGACAATTCCGGCATCTCTTCCAGACAAGGCGGGCACCAGGTAGCCCAGAAATTCACGATAACGATTTTGCCTTTCCATTGGGCCATAGCTTGGGGCTCGCCATCCAGACCCGGAAACTCAGCCGCAAAGAATGCATGCGTTGCAATGGTTCCTGAAGGTTCCAAAGGGCTCAATACAAAATGCCGCAAAGCAAAAGCGAAGATGACGATCGCAGCAATAGCAATCAGGTAAAGCAGGGGCCTTTTCAGCATGCTCAGGACTTCGCTTGGCTTAAGGTTTGCAAGAACTTGTCTGCATCTTGAAAACCGATCACTCTCATCGCAGCGACTTCCTGGCCATTCTTGTCAAAGAAAATAATGCCCGGCGGACCAAACAGTTCGAAACGCTTGAGCAAAGCGGCATCGTCTGTCGAGTTCTGCGTGACGTCAGCCTGCAACAGCACGACATCTTTTAACTCGGCCTGCACCCGTGAATCGCTGAAGGTAAACAACTCCATCTCCTTGCAGGCCACACACCAATCCGCATAAAAATCCAGCATGACCCTTTTGCCTGCGGCCGCCTGGATCCTGCTCTCCAGCTCAGCCACGGTTTTTACTCTCTGAAACGGCAAACGTGAGGCCTGCTCAGCCGCCGGGCCAGCCCGCAAACCTGACAAGGGCTGCAACGCAGACTTGGCTCCGGACATCGCGCCGATCAACAGGGCGATGCCCAGCACCAGCATGATGATGGCGATCCCCTTCCAGAACTTCAACCATTTATGCGCATTGACAGGCAAAGCATCGACCGCGTGCATATAGATGGCGGGCACGATTAACAAAGCTGCCCATAACAGCAGTTGCACAGCCACCGGCAACAGGGGCGAGACCAGCCACACGGCCATCGCCAGCATGACCACACCGAAGAAATTACGCACGGCGTTCATCCAGGCGCCGGCTTTAGGCAACAGATCACCGGCAGAAGCGCCAAGCAACAACAGCGGCACCCCCATCCCCATGGACAAGGCAAACAGCGCAACCCCGCCTAACAACACATCATGGGTCTGGCTGATATAGAGCAAGGCGGCGGCCAGCGGTGCTGCAACACATGGGCTGAGAATCAGGGCAGACAGGGCGCCCATCAGGAATACACCAAAAAAATGGCCGCCCTTGATACGGTTGGTCAAGTTGGCAATGCGGCTCTCGAAGACGCTGGGCAACTGCAACTCATAAAAACCGAACATGGACAATGCCAGCAATACAAAGATCAAGGCGCCAAAACCCAGCGCCCAGGCATTTTGCAACGCCGCACTCAACATCTGGCCGGACAGGCCAGCGGCGATACCCATCAGCGTATAGGTCAGCGCCATGCCCAAGGTATAAGCCAGCGACAGATTGAAAGTATGCCATCGGCTGAATTTCTTGCCGCCAACAATGATGCTGGAAAGGATAGGAATCATTGGCAACACGCAAGGAGTGAAGGACAGCAGCAAACCGAAACCGAAAAAGCCCGCCACGATCAGCCATAACTTGCCGTCTTTCAGCAGCGTCGCGATCTTTTCGTTATCGTTCGTTACCGCTGCAGCTTTTGAAGGTGCCTGTCCGGCCGCGCCCAGGCCCGATGCTGCAGCAGTGCCATCGGCATTAACAGTGAACGTTTTACGCAGTGGCGCATAACACAGGCCCTTCGCACTACAGCCCTGGTAAGTGAGCTGTATCTCCATCGGGAAACGGCTACCTTCGCTCAGGTAGATCAAGGCCGTAGCGTAATCGTAATAGACTTCCGTAAGACCAAAGGTAGGATCCTCTTTGGCTACCCCTTCCGGCAATTCGACCCCGGCAATCACCGCACCTTCCGATAGCAGCTCGAATTTGAAGCGATTCTTGTACAGGTAATGGCCAGGCGCAATGAGGAAGTCCGCGCGCAATGTTTGACTGTCCTGCGCCACGAGATCAACCTTGAAAGCCACTTCCGGCGCCAGCACCTCATCTTCAACCGCATCATCCAGGAAAGCTTTGGTGCCACTGCTGTATGCGCTGGCACCGGCAGCCATTGCCGTCATGGATACAAAAGCAGCTAGCAGTGAAACAGTGAGAACCAGCGGACGAAGTGGCTGACTAAATAGGTTCATTGAGAATTTCAAGCTTGGGTTTCCTGTTGTATCCATTGAATATAGGCTTGTTCGCCACCATCTAGGTGGACATGGGTGATTTCCGGAAGTTCGTAAGGGTGCAGTTGCCGGATGGCCATTTCGATGGCGGGATATTGTGCCAGGGTCGATTTCATCTGCATCGGCACTTCGGCTGCGCTTTCGATTTTGCCCTGCCAGTGATAGATTGAAGTGCAGGCAGGCATGATATTCACGCAGGCAACCAGCCGTTGCCCGATCAGGTGTTCGGCCAAGCGCTTCGCGCTGTCGCGATCCGGTAGATGCGTCATGACCAGAATGACCCCTGTTGAGTTTGTTTTCATTATGTAAGGTGATTGTTTGATGCAAGTGCTTTTATTCCTGTTGATTTTACTCGCTTTCCCGGTGTTGGAGATATGGCTGCTGATAGAACTTGCCGATCGTTACGGCTGGCCCCTGCTGGGCTACTTGATTGTGATGGCGATACTGGGCTGGCGCTTGATTATGGACGAGAAACTGCTGGTCTTCGGCCGTGTCGCACAAACCCTGTCAGCCGGTGGCACGCCGGCAAAGGTTTTGTTCGGCAGTGCCAAAAACATCATCGCCGGCATCCTGCTGATCATCCCGGGTGTCATCAGCGACGTTTTTGCCGTCATTCTGCTGCTGATTCCCTCCCCCAAACCGCTCAACTTCGAGCAGGACAATAACCCTGATTTTGAATTTGAGGCCACTTACGAAAGTCGCCAAAAATCCGGCTCCAGCAAAAAAAGTTCAAACGATGTGATTGAAGGTGAATTCAGACGCGAAGATTAATCCGCTGTGCTAAACTCTTGCCCTTTTGCTTTTGTCAATTTAAGTACTTGTTAAATTTAGGAATTCCAGCATGTCCCACCAAGTCACCCTGCAACCCAGCGGCAAGTCCTTTGCTGTAGCCGACGACGAAACCGTGCTCAGCGCGGCCATCGAGGCCGGTTTCAACCTGCCTTACGGTTGCCGCAACGGTGCCTGCGGTGCCTGCAAGGGCAAGATCATCAAGGGTGAAGTAGATTACGGCGAATATCAGGCAAGTGCACTCAGCGATGCGGAAAAGCAGGCTGGACAGGCTCTGATGTGCTGCGCCAAGCCGCTCGGCGACCTGATGATCGAATGTCGTGAAGTGACAGCAATCAACGGCATCAAGCCACACATCCTGCCTGCCCGCGTCGAGAAGATGGAGAAACTGTCGCACGATGTCATGGCACTCTACCTCAAGCTGCCAAGCAATGAACGCCTGCAGTTCATGGCCGGACAATACATCGAATTCCTGCTGAAAGACGGCAAGCGCCGCGCCTTCTCGCTAGCCAATGCACCGCACAATGACGAGCTGCTAGAACTGCACCTGCGCCTGGTGCCCGGCGGCCAGTTCACGCAGTACGTATTCAGTGAAATGCACGAAAAAGCCATTTTGCGTTTCGAAGGCCCATTTGGCAGTTTTTACCTGCGTGAAGACTCCGACCGGCCATTGATCTTTGTCGCAGGCGGCACCGGTTTTGCGCCGATCAAGGGCATCATCGAACACGCCATCCATCACAAGGACCAGCGCCCTATCCACCTCTACTGGGGCGCTCGCACACTGGCAGATCTCTACATGGACGAACTGCCGCAACAATGGCTGGCAGAGCACCCGCAGATCAAGTACACGCCGGTATTATCTGAGCCGTCAACGGAAGACAACTGGCAAGGCAGAACCGGACTGGTTCATGTGGCGGTGATGGAAGATTTTGACCAGTTGAATGACTATCAGGTTTACTGCTGCGGTGCGCCACAGATGGTCGATATTGCGCACCTGGCGTTTCAGGCGCACGGCTTGCCGCCCGAGGAATTCTTCTCCGATTCCTTTACCTACGCCAACCCGCTGCCCAAGATTGCAAGCTAGTCAGCCTGGGCAAGTTCTGCGCTGAGTCGATAATGCCGGTTGGCGGCCTGATGCTCGCCCCGGCGCTCCAGCATACCAGCCAGTATGTAATGCGCCTTGGCGCTAGGCCTGACACTGATGCTGGCTTCCAGATAGCTCTGCGCCTTACCCCATAATTGCTGGCGTATGCACATCTTGCCAAGCGCCAGCAATAGCTGGGCATCGCCTTCCTGCGTGGTCAACCAATACTCGGCCTGCTGTAATTGTTTGAGCGGATTATCGCTTTCACAATCCCCCAGCAAATTCACCAGGTCACTATCCCAACTTTTGGTCAGGCTCATTCCAAGAATCTTGCCGGCCTGATTGCCATCACCGGCAGTCGAGAACGCCCGCGCGCCCGCCTCTGCGATGCGGGAATTAAGCTGTTCTTCCGGCGCCAGTTTCTTCCAGTAGGCCTGCAGTTTTTTCAGGTCACCTGCGTAGCGCTTGACCAAGTGCAGATGCGCTTGCTGCCGGTACTGCTTGATCTTCCACAGCTCAATGCCATCCTCTTTTTCCAGATGTTGCAGCAGCGTCAGCACCTGATCCCAGTTGCCAAGATGCAGCTGAACCTTGAGCTCCAATCGCAGCGCAGGCGGATATTTCGGTTCTATACGTTCCAGATGCCGCAGCACTTGCAAGGCCTGGCTGTATTGTTTGTCGTCCAGCAGCAGCTCCGCCTGCGACAACAACCTGCCCACCCTCGCCTCTGGCGCCAGCCGCTCAGCCTCGGCCAGATAGAAATCCCGTTGCGACTTGCGCTTGAGCTTGTGCGCGGCACGCGCAGCCACCAACGCACTCAAACCGGCATCTTCGCCCAGACCCAGTGCCTTGGCTGCGCTCTTTTCCGCCAGGTGATAGCGGCCATCAACCAGCGCATGCAGGGCTTCAACCAGCGCCGCACGGCCATCGCGCCGGCGTTGCGTTTCCTTGTAAGCCTTCACACTGGCCGGCAGATGGCGGGCGTAATTAAGCATACGCAACAGCAAGTGCAGGGAGAAAAAGGACAGTACGATCAGGATGACCAGTAGATTGAATGACAGCTCCAGCCGGTAAGGCGGCCTGACGATCAGCACATAGCCTTCATTGTTGCTGGCGAATAGCGACAAACCGATCGCAATCAGGAGAATCAGCAAAAACCACAGTACCCAACGCATGAGGATGCCTATCTATCGCTTGCCGAAACCGGTTTTTCAGCGGGCTTGCTGCGTTCCAGCGCGAGCTTGTACTTGTTCACCAGCATCAATGACTCGTTGATATCCGGCACTTCAATCACGATATCATCGGCGGACAATTGGCGGATGGTCGAGAGCATGAGCTTGCTGGCACTTTCGTGCATATCAAAATGGTCCAGCAACCATTTTTCCACGGCACGCAAATCAGCCTTGTAGGTGACTTCATCGTGTTGCAGCAGGGCTATGCGTGCACTGAGCAGGCGCAACTTAATGTTTTCACGCAGGAAATAATTCTGGTCCGGGGCCAGTAGCGGCGGCTCTGAACGATCAATTCGTTCCAAACGTATGATTTGCCTGAGGTCCTGCCAGACCTCATAGGCCAGTTTTCTCCAGGAACTATCACCCCAATCAGGCGCTTGCGTCGATTTCGGTTGAGGGTGACGGTCACTGACCAGCGGCAGTTCATTGACACTTTCAGCCAGGTTCTCCAGTTTGGCACTCATGCCGATTACATCAACCAGAGGCAATTTTTGCAGGCGTTGAATATCCTGCGAAAGTGCCTTGCGCAACTGGATGATCTGCGGCGCCTCAACCTGTTGCAAGCGGCTGTCCGCAGTCTGCAGGGCGAGCAAGGCAGGTTTGATATTGCCGGCCAGCTGCAATTGCTGGTTGGCAATCGTCATCAGCTGCTCCACTTCCGCCATCAGGCGCTCTTCCCTGGTATTGGCCAGTTCGTAATAAAGTGTCTGCAACGCTTCCTGCTGATTACGTGATTCATCCAGCTTCTGTTCAAGCATGGCAATCCGGGCGGAGGCTTCGATACTGCGCTCATCCGCCAGTTTTGACACTGCCAGGGATTGCTGGTTATTAAGATTGTATTGCTCCAGGCGCATAGTGAGCACTTGCTCAAGCTGCGTGAAGCGCTGGCGCGTATTGAGCCATTGCCAGGAAAGCACGATGAGCGCGATGAGGGCCAGTATCAGCGCACTGGTCGCAAGCAGTGAAGAGGGCTGATTGTTGGCAACGTTCTCACTATCGGATGGGCTCGTCCTGTTTTCTGCCGATGCTGCCTCAACCATCGGCATAACTCCCCCTGATGTATTTTTTTCGTCGCTCATGTCGAGTGGCCTGATGTCCTTATCAAACATTGGAGCATAGCAGCGTCGCCCGGCGCGTCCGCCACATGAATATTCAAATTGATACCCGCAGCCTCTTCCGCGATCCGCGCGTGGTTAACGCAGATGGCAGTATTTCTCAGCCAGGATGCAGTTTGCGGCTTCTGCAGGTCAGCTCGAGCCAGCTCGATCAAATGACGCATCGCCTCTGAACTGGTGACAACCAGGGCATCCAGTTGTTTATTCTGCCACAATGCCCGCAAAAACCCATCATCGCTTTGTGGGTTAACACGTTGATAGCATTCAGCAAACGCAACCAACGCTCCCCGGGTTTCCAGCGTTTTTGCAAGTACCTCACGACCGCCGACACCGCGCACAATCATGCATTTTTTGCCTTGCACCGCCTGCATTTGCGGTAATGCCAGCAAGGCTTCGCTATCAAAACGATCCTTCGGTGTCAGCACCTGCTGCACACCATAACGGCCAAGTTCAGCGGCCGTCACCGGGCCGATGGCAGCGAATTGCAGTTTTTCCGGAAAATCGCCCAATACTTGCCGCATCCTGGGCATGCCAAATTGCACTGCATTCGAACTGATAAAAATCACCCAGTCATACTGGGCCAAATCAGCAATGGTTGCATCAAACGCACGGTAATCAGACAAAGATGAAATGGCAATCAAAGGGTAAAGCAACGCTTCGCCGCCCTCTTCTGCAATCATGCTTTGCAGTTTTTCCGCCTGTCCCAGCGGCCGGGTAATCACCACATGCCTGCCGGATAGCGCTGCCTTGCTCATTTTTGCCGCAATTACCCGGCCAAGGCCGCAAGCAAACGATCGGCGCCACGGGCAACCAATTTTTGCGCCAGCTGCTGACCCAATGCCTCAGGATCAAGTGAGCTGCCCACCAGCGTTTCCCGCAACATTTCACGGCCATCGACGCTGGCAACAAAACCCTTGATATGAATCTCGTCACCCTGTTTTTCAGCATAAGCACCCAGCGGCACCGTACAGCTGCCAGCCAGCGCGCGGCTCATGCCGCGTTCTGCCTCGACACAACTGGCTGTTTCCGCGTGATTCAGCGGCGCCAGCACCGCAATCAGGTCAGTTCTGGCGGCATTGATTTCTATACCCAAAGCCCCCTGGCCTACCGCTGGAATACTGTCCTCGGTATCGATCAGGTCGGCAATGCGCGCTTCCAGCCCGAGCCGTTTCAAACCGGCGGCAGCCAGGATAATGGCCGCATACTGCCCTTCGTCCAGTTTGCGCAAGCGGGTTTGCAGATTACCGCGCAGCGATTCGATTTTCAGGTGCGGAAAACGCGACTGCAACTGACTCTGACGACGCAAGCTGGAAGTGCCGACCACGCTGCCCGCAGGCAAGGCGGCCAGATTCGGGTAATCGTTGGAAACAAAAGCATCACGCGGGTCTTCGCGCTCGCCGATGGCGGCCATGGCAAAACCTTCCGGCAGGTGCATGGGCACATCCTTCATGGAATGCACGGCCAGGTCCGCCCGGCCATCCGCCAGTGCCTGTTCCAGCTCCTTAACGAACAGGCCCTTGCCGCCGATTTTCGCCAGCGGAGAATCAAGAATCTGGTCGCCAGTGGTCGTCATGCCGAGGATTTCAACTTGCGTTTGCGGATAAAGTGCCTGCAGACGGCTCTGGATATGGCGTGCCTGCCACATGGCAAGTGCACTCTCACGTGAAGCGATGACGAGTTTTTCTGGAATTTGCATGGAGGTGATCATAGGACAATGATTATCAAGAAGGACTGTCTATTGAAATAACGTTAACGAATTCTAGCACAGGGGCCCATTGCAGGCCGCCTGCATCATCGCAGCAACTCTTTCAGCACATGCTGCTGGCGGCGGCTAACAATAATGGTTTCAGGCACTTCGCGCAGCAGGGCAACATAATGATTTTCGCCTTCCGGCTCCTGACGCCGCTCATAGCCCATAATGCAGCTTTGTGCCACCAGGCAGTTACGATGCAGGCGCACGAAATGCGAACCGAACTCCTGCTCTATCGACGTCAGTGAATCCTCAATCAGGAATTCGCGCTCTCTGGTACGTATAGTGATGTACTTGAGTTCTGCGCGCAGATAAATCACATCCTCCAGCGGCACCAGCAGCACACGGCCGCGCTCCACCACACTAAAATGCGACCGCTTGCTCTGCATGGGCTTGAGCGCATCGAGCTGCGACTGGTTCAGCTTTCTCGCCTTGTTGATAGCTGCCTGCAGACGCTCAAGCCGGATCGGTTTCAGCAGATAATCCACAGCGTTCATGTCAAACGCCTGTACCGCATAGGCGTCATAGGCTGTGGTAAAGATGATGGCCGGCGGCCGACCCAGTTTCTGTAAATGTTGTGCCGCCTCGATACCGTCCATGCCGGGCATACGAATATCGAGCAGAACCACTTCAGCCTGCGTCTGCTCGGCCAAGTTCAGCGCCTCCTGGCCGTTTTTGGCCTCGCCCACCACGCACACCTGCTCGATATCGCCCAGCAACTCGTGCAAACGCTTGCGCGCCGGTGCCTCATCATCGGCTATCACGATACGGATTTCACTCATGTCGCGCAGGACTCCATTTGCAAACTAGGGATGACGATAAGGAATGATGATATCAACCTGATACTGCCCGCCCTCGCTGCGGCATTTCAGGCTCGCCTCGGCATCGAAATGCAGCGCCAGGCGCTCGCGGATATTGTTCAACGCCATGCCGTTGCCTGCATGGTGCTGACCTTGCTGACCGCAAGGATTGCGTAGGCTGATATGCACTTCCTTGCCGTTCGCCTCCATCTGGATGGTCACCGTGCCACCTTCCGGCTGCGGTTCGACACCGTGATACACCGCATTCTCCAGCAGTGGCTGCAGAATCAGCGGCGGAATCAGCGCGTCCGGTGGAATATTGTCGATCTGCCATTCAATCTTCAGGCGCTCCTCCAGCCGCAGCTTTTCCAGCGCCAGATACTGGCGGCATAACGCGATCTCCTGCGCCAGCGGCACCAGCTCCCGATTCTCCGCCATCAGCACGCGGAACAGGTCGGCCATGTCCTCCAGTGCTGTCTCCGCCCGCCGCGGGTCGCTACGCACGATGGAAAGCACGGCATTGATGCTGTTGAACAGGAAATGCGGCCGTATCCGCGCCTGCAGCGCCTGCATGCGCGCCTCACTGATAGCCGGTGACAGGGCACGCTGGCGCAAATTGAAATAGCCCAGCACCAGCAGCGTGACGATCAGTGTCAGCAGCCAGACCCGCGACAATGGCGGCAAGGCATCAGGACCGAACAGGGTGACGCCAGTCTGGTGAATCAGCCAGGTCAGGCCGAGTTCGCTCAACAGGATTAACGCGACACCGCCCTGATACGGCAAGCGTCGCAAGACAGGCCAGGCGGCATAGAACATCAACAGGCTGATCAACAACACCGGCTGCAGCAATACGGAAAGCTCGGTCAGACGGACAATAGCCTGGTTGAGGTCGGAAGTCTGTAAAATAGCGGCGATCAGCGCCAGCAGATTGACGACAATCAGGATGCGTAAACTGACGCCAAGATTGCGCAAATCCGGCAGTCGATTGCCCGGCTCACGAAAGTCGCTGACGGCAACGGCTGGGTTTTGCTTTATACTTATCATATAAGTACATTATTCTTAATCATTTTTTATCATGCAAGATAATTCCAAAACAAATTCAGCACAATCCAAGACCTGGTCCGGCCGTTTCAACGAACCGGTGGCAGAACTGGTCAAGCGTTACACCGCCTCGGTGAGCTTCGACCAGCGTCTGGCCGAGTTCGACATCCAGGGTTCCATCGCCCACTCCCGCATGCTTGGCGCACAGGGCATCATCAGCAAGGAAGACGTGCTGGCCATCGAAACCGGCCTGGAAGAGATCCTGCAGGAAGTTCGCAACGGCGAATTCGAATGGTCGCTGGACCTCGAAGACGTCCACCTCAATATCGAGATGCGCCTGACCAGCAAGATCGGCGACGCAGGTAAGCGCTTGCACACCGGTCGTTCACGCAACGACCAGGTCGCTACCGACATCCGCCTCTGGTTACGTGCCACGACCGACAGCGTCATCGAAAAAATCCGCGCCTTGCAAACTTCCATCGTCGATCTGGCGGAAGAACACTACGACACCGCCATGCCCGGCTTTACCCATCTGCAGGTCGCCCAGCCGGTCACCTTCGGCCATCACCTGCTGGCCTATTTCGAGATGCTGCAGCGCGATGCCGCGCGCTTTGCCGATGCGCGCAAACGCATCAACCGCCTGCCGCTCGGCGCCGCCGCCTTGGCCGGCACCAGCTACCCGATCAACCGCGAAATGGTGGCGAAGGAACTGGGTTTCGACGGTGTCTGTGAAAACTCGCTGGATGCCGTTTCCGATCGCGATTTCGCCATCGAATTCACTGCTGCTGCCGCGCTGATGATGACGCATCTGTCGCGCCTATCGGAAGAACTCATTCTCTGGTCCAGCCCGCGCTTCGGCTTCATCGACATCGCCGACCGCTTCTGCACCGGTTCCTCCATCATGCCGCAGAAAAAGAACCCGGACGTGCCGGAACTGGTGCGCGGCAAGACCGGCCGCGTCAACGGCCACCTGGTCGCGCTGCTGACCCTG
>PHCD01000135.1 GCA_002842135.1 Betaproteobacteria bacterium HGW-Betaproteobacteria-8
AATCGAAGCAAACCAGCAACAACAAAACGAGGATTTCAGTTAACCTTGCAACCGGATTTCCGAACTTAAAAATGGTATGGCGATTGGGGGCAGGTCAATTCAGCCAGCTACGGCAACTTGGGAGCATTCATAGGAGCAGGCTTTTCAAAGGCTGTGCTAAACGACGATATCACCGAGATAGCCTTGTCATGGGGTGACTTGCTAGAGAGCGCATCAGAAAAGCTAGACGTTGATTACAATGTGATCTGGAAAATCGGGGTGGGCTACCCAGAAATTGCATCATCTATTTGCAAAGTACATTCGGAGAATTCTAGGTGTGATTACGCGAAATCCCTCAGTGCACTAAAAAGAGAAATTTCAGCACTAACAAGCTGGTATCCAGACAAAGAAAAGAGAGAGAAGTTTTCGAGGTATCTTGAATGCCTCTCGCCATCATGGATTATTACGACGAATTACGACATGGTTATAGAGAGTCTATTGACCGGAAAATCTATCCCTCTTGGACCAAATGATTCGCTCTCATCCCCCTATGGCGTAATTCCTGTATTTCATCTTCACGGGTTAAGAACCAATCCCGAAGAAATAATTATCGCCCAAGAAGACTATGTCGCTCTGTTTAGACCAAGTGAATACAGGCAAATCAAGCTCGCGCTGACAATTAAGGAATCGACAACTTTGCTCTTGGGTTATGGGCTCGGGGATGTAAACGTTCTCACTGCCCTAGACTGGTCGAGAAATGTATTTAAAGGCGAGGAAGCCAATTACCCGAACGACGTTATTCAGGTGTTGCGAAAAGACAATCCTACTGAGGAGCCATACAGGGACAAAAACGGTATCGTCATCGTAGAGGTTGAGGACATCTCGAATTTTTTCGAAGACTTTATAGAGGTTAGAACTGAAGAGTTGGACGAGAAGAAAAAAGAACAAAAAGCACTGAAAGACTTGGCAGATGAGCTTGATACACCAGATGGTGAAATGATCGAGAAATTCATTGACGACGAGAAATTTAGATCAGAGATGCTAAAAATCCTCTCAAAATTTTCTATCCATCTCGTTTCTGGCTTTGTATCCTTTTTGAACAAGTGTATTGATGAAACATGGGTACGTTCACAGCCAGATGGTGCCTTTGAGGGTTATAACCAGAATTTGATTCTGATCCTAGACATTCTGACTGCTTTCCCAATAAGCCGCTTTCCACCAGCACTTTTTCAGACGGCAGCTTACGGCCTTCAACGTGTTGGCTATTACGTGGGCGATGAAGCAGGGAAATCTTGGGCCGCGAAGAAAACTTGGGATAAGCGCAAGAGCGAATTATCTAAGGAGGTTGTGGACGAACTTAAAAGCATCGCAGATCAGCATGGCTATAACTACGTTAAGCGGTTGGCAAAAACTATAAAGGCATAACTGATCAATGGGGTCAGCCATTTAGCTATGAATATATTCATGGCGAGATCAATACCTGCTGTGACAATATTTATTGACTTCCCTTTTTATTCGTCAGGCATCCGATGAATCGGTCTAGTAAGTCGCCGTTCAACTTCCCGCTCTTGCTGATAATAATTGGGGTCAGAGTAAATTAACATGCAGCGGACAGGAGCTGCGCTCCGCCGCTGGTACTGAGTATTAGGTCATACATCAGAACCGCGTAGCGCTGGTGTCAGCCAGCACTTTAATCAAACCGCGCTTTAATCAAACTGCGCCCTGAAAATCATTTTGCCGCCATGCTTCATACAGTACGGCAGTGACCGAATTCGAGAGGTTGAGGCTGCGGCTGTTGGCCAGCATGGGTAGTCTCAGCCTGTGGCTGGCGTCGAATTCGGCGCGGATTTCTTCCGGCAGGCCGCGTGTCTCGGGGCCGAAGACAAACACATCTTCCGCCTGAAACCGATGTTCGGTGTGCCGCGTGCTGCCTTTGGTCGTCAGCGCGAGCATGCGTTTGCCGGCCAGCGCCTGCTTGCACGCCTGCCAATCCTCATGCACTTGCATGGTGGCGTATTCGTGGTAATCCAGCCCCGCACGCTTCAACTGTGCGTCTTCCAGACTGAAGCCCAGCGGCTTGACCAGGTGCAGATGGGCGCCGGTGTTGGCACAGAGCCGGATGATGTTGCCGGTGTTGGGCGGGATTTCGGGTTCGAACAATACGATGTGGAACATTAGGCATTCACTGTGCGTGCGATAACCCAGCATTCTACATGGGAAGCGCCGGCGGCTTTAACGGTTGCGGCCAGTTCATGCAGGCTGGCGCCGGTGGTCGTGACATCGTCCAGCAGGATGACGCGCTGACCGGTCAGCGATGTGCTGCATTGAAAAGCGCCGCGCATGTTCTTGATCCGCGCCTTGTGCGGCAGGCTGGCTTGCGGCGGTGAGAACTTGATACGGCTGCAGGAATCGACGTCCAGCTCAATCTGCAGGTTCTTTGCCAGCTGCCGGGCGATCTCCAGTGACTGGTTGAAGCCTCTTTCCGCCAGGCGCTTCGGGTGCAGCGGCATAGGGATGATGCGATGGAACGGCGACAAGTCCTTGAATTTTTCCTGCATCAGCGCGCTGAAGGTCTTGGCGATGTTCAGGTTTTGCTGATATTTGTACTTTTGCAGCATGGCATCCAGCGGATAGGCATAGCGAAACAGTGCGCGTGTGGTGTCGAAGGCCGGTGCGGAGTTGAGGCAGTGGCCGCAGATATGGTTATGAGGAGAGGGCAGGGCGCATTGCGGACAAGTGCCGGCCTGATGCCAGGGCAGGTCGTTCAGGCATTGCGGGCACAGTGCCAGCTCACCGCCGTTGCTATTCGCACAGAGCATGCAATTCTGCGGAAATAACAATTGATTAAAAATTAATCTATAGTCAATCAATATTGGTATTTCCTCTTAACAAGTTATAATTGCGCAAAA
>PHCD01000136.1 GCA_002842135.1 Betaproteobacteria bacterium HGW-Betaproteobacteria-8
CTTGAATTCCTCAAGGCGCATGTGCCAGCTGGCAAGTCACCCATGTGCGGCAATTCCATTTGCCAGGATCGCCGCTTTATGGCGCGCTATATGCCTGATTTGGAGGCATACTTCCATTACCGCAATCTGGATGTCAGCGTATTCAAGGAGTTGTCCAGGCGCTGGAAGCCGACAATCTACAACGGCTTCAAAAAGGCCAGCAAGCATGAGGCGCTGGCAGATATTTATGAATCAATTGAAGAGCTTAAGTATTACCGTGAGCATTTCATCAAGTTGGATTAGCTTCCTGGCATGTGTCGTACTTGTAAAAAAAAGAGGGTGCGACAAGCGCACCCGAAGGGAGGAGAAGCAAAGCTTTGGAGAAAGCTCGCTTATGAATAAGCATTAAGCGTGCCAAAATTCGTACTTAAGCCGAGGCGTAATTTACCCTGCCTGTGTGACAGAAATATGAAAAAAGCCTGCATTTTTCGATGCAGGCTTTTTTATTGCTAGGGCTTCGTTGCTTGAGTTTTATTGCTTGGTGCTGGTGACTAGACTTGCTTAAAGCAATCGCTGGTAGAGCTCCATGTAGGCTTGTGCGCTATGCCGCCAACCAAGATCGAGCGCCATGCCGTTGCGCTGGATTTGAGACCAGACGGCCCCGTCGTGGTAATAGTGCAGGGCTCTTTCTATAGTCAGCAGTAACTGGATCGCATCGGTGGCTGGCATGACGAAGCCATTGGCCTTGCCGTTCTGTAATGTTTCCTCATGGGTGTCGGTGACTGAATCTGCCAAGCCGCCTGTATGCGTGACGATCGGCGGCGTGCCATAGCGCAGGCCGTACATCTGGTTGAGGCCGCAGGGCTCGAAACGGGATGGCATAATGAAGATATCCGACCCCGCCATTATCTGGTGCGACAGCGGCTCATTATAGCCTATGGTGACGCTGACCTGTTCGGGGTAAGTGTGTGCCAGATGGCTGTAGCCTTGCTCCATGTGGTGTTCGCCGCTGCCCAGTAGTGCGATCTGGCAACCGCCCTGCACCATGCGCTCGGCGATGGAGAGGAACATGTCCAGACCTTTCTGGTGTGTGAGGCGGCTGACGATGCCAAGCAATGGTGTCTCTGCAGACATCTTGAGTCCCAGTTGCGCCTGCAGGGCAGCTTTCACCTCTTTTTTGCCCTGCAGCTGATTGGCGTCGTAGTTCTTTGAAAGATAGGGGTCGGTGGCCGGGTTCCATTCCTGAATGTCGATGCCGTTGAGTATTCCCTGCAAATCGTGCTGGCGGCTGGCAAGCAGGCCTTCCATGCCAAAGCCGAACTCGCTGGTGCGGATTTCGCGGGCATAGGTGGGGCTGACTGTCGTGATCGTGTCAGCATAATAGATGCCAGCCTTGAGGAACGAGAGTTGGTTATGGTATTCCACACCATGCATCTGGTAGCTTTTCGCAGGCAGCCACAGGCGCTCAACCCATTCGGCTGGGAAGCAGCCCTGAAAAGCAAGATTGTGCAGGCTGATGATGGACTTGGTGTGTGACGCAGTTGGCATGTAATGCATATAAGCTGGTGTCAGGCCGCTCTGCCAGTCATTGCAATGGACGACATCTGGCTGCCAGTCATGGACGGGGCTGTCGCTGGAGCCGAGGATGGCGGCTATACGTGACAAGATGCCGAATCTCAGTGCATTATCTTCCCATTCGCGCCCGGCAGCATCGGCATAAGGTCCGCCAGACCGTTGATACAGGCTGGCACAGTCAATGACCATGACAGGTATCTTGGTATCTGGCATATTGCCAATAAGCAGATTGGCCGAACCGATTAGGGGCAGGTTGCTGATATGCGCAAGATGCTGGGCGTTCTCTATTTTTTCCAGCACTTGGGAATAGCCTGGTAGCAGAATGCGGAGATCGCCTCCTAAGCCTTGCAATGCAGCTGGGAGTGAGCCGCTAACGTCGGCGAGGCCGCCAGTTTTGATGAGTGGATAAGCTTCGGAAGTTACGAACAGGATACGCACTGATAAAATACCCGACTGATAAGGATTATTGTTTGGTTGTGGTTGTTGTATGAATTGAATGCGGCCCGAGTTTTGACCAGGCCGCACCTCATCATACTGAGGTGCAAACGGCTAATCAAGCGAGGCCGGTTGATTCGAGGGGAGGGCATGGGTGTGAGTGGTTTTATCGCGGTAGGCATAGGCGCAGCAATGGGTGCGTGGTTAAGATGGGGATTGGGCTTGTTATTGAACTCGATACATCCGGTTATCCCATTAGGAACCTTGGCAGTCAATCTGATTGGCGGCTACCTGATTGGCGTTGCAATGGCGGTGTTGTCGGGAGAGCACAGCATTTCGCCTGAAATGCGCCTGCTCATCACGACTGGTTTTCTCGGCGGACTGACCACGTTCTCCACGTTCTCAGCCGAAGCTGTGGACTTGTTGTCGCGCGCGCAGTACGGCTGGGCTTCCGCGCACATTTTTAGCCATTTGCTCGGGTCACTGCTGATGACGATATTGGGTTTTCTCACTGTCCAAATGGTGCGACAGTGGTTTGCTGCATAGCCTGTGCAACGAATCGTGAAGGAAATGTCCTGATTTGACTGGTCTTTATTGTAGAAATCGCATATAATCGCGGACTTTTCAACCTTGGCTCATCATTGCGCATAGATGAGAGCCTGCTAATCCAAAAGGAGAATGTATGCGACATTATGAAGTGGTCTTTATCGTCCACCCGGATCAAAGCGAACAAGTACCGGCGATGATTGAACGTTATCGCACTCTGGTAACTTCCAACGGTGGCACCATGCACCGTCTTGAAGACTGGGGCCGTCGTCAACTGGCTTACCCGATCCAGAAAATCCACAAGGCACATTACGTGCTCATGAACATTGAATGTAATCAGGCTGTG
>PHCD01000029.1 GCA_002842135.1 Betaproteobacteria bacterium HGW-Betaproteobacteria-8
GAATTGGCTATGTCGTTCGGAAAAGCAGTATTTTGGCGGAAATCGCCGGTTAATGCCAGCGAATACCCCATCAGCGGCGCGGCAAAAGTCGCTATAATGCCGAAATCAGTCAATCAAGAAACTCAAGCATGCGTCTCGTAGTTCAAGGTCCCTCCATTCGCAACCAGCATCTGGTCACCCTCACCCACCTGGTTCCCAGTTATCGCGGCGAGCAGTTCACCCAGGTAGGCGAACATGCCTACTATTTGCCGAACCAGCAGAAAATCTCGCCGCAGGTGCTGGAATTCTGCACCGCCGAGAAGATCGATTGTGCCTATGTACAGAATCAGCACACGCTGAACAATATCGGCCTGGTGGTGATGGATATGGATTCCACGCTAATCAGCATCGAATGCATCGACGAGATTGCCGATATGTGCGGCCTCAAGCCGGAAGTGGCCAGGATCACCGAAAGCGCCATGCGTGGCGAGATTGAATTCGCCGAAAGCCTGCGCCGACGGGTCAAGCTGCTCACAGGTCTCGATGAATCGGCACTGCAGCGTGTTATCGACGAACGCCTGCAACTCAACCCAGGCGCGCTGGAATGGATTGCCTGCTGCAAGCAGAACAACATCCAGACCCTGCTGGTTTCAGGCGGTTTCGACTTCTTTGCAGAGCGCGTGCAAGCCATGACCGGCCTGGATCATGTGCGTGCCAATTCGCTGGAGATCATCGATGGCAAACTGACCGGTCATGTGCGGGGCAATATCGTCGACGCTCAGGTCAAGGCCGATGCCCTGACCCAACTGGGCCAGCAGCTGGGCCTGAAACAGGATCAGATCATCGCTGTCGGCGATGGTGCCAACGACCTGAAGATGATGGCTGCCGCTGGCGCCGGAGTCGCCTACCACGCCAAACCCATCGTGCAGGAACAGGCCAGCTATGCCCTGAACTATTCCGGTCTCGACGGACTCATTCACCTTTTCACTGTCTGAATTATCAAGGAGCTGTAAATTGCTTAAACGTTTTTTCATCGCATCATGCCTGTTCTTGACCTCATTCGGCGCCCATGCGCAGCCCACGCTGGTTGAACTGAAAACCAGTCATGGCCTGATCGTGCTGGAACTGAACAGCGAAAAGGCACCGAGTACCGTCGCCAATTTCGTACAGTATGTGAAAGACGGTCATTACAACGGCACCATCTTCCACCGCGTGATTGCCGGCTTCATGATCCAGGGCGGCGGCATGGACAAGAACCTCAATGAAAAACCGACACGCGATCCGATCAAGAACGAGGCCGATAACGGGCTGGCCAACAACATCGGCACAGTGGCCATGGCGCGAACCGGCGACCCGCATTCAGCCAGCGCACAGTTCTTTATCAATGTCGCCAACAACACCTTCCTCAACCATACCGACAAATCACAGCGCGGCTGGGGCTACGCAGTCTTCGGCAGGGTCGTGAAAGGCATGGACATCGTGCAGCGCATCTCGACTATGCCAACTGATGGTGGCGATGTACCACTGCAGACCATTACGATTGAGTCAGCTGTCGTTAAATAACTCCAGTTCAGCACTATAAAAAAACCCGCAATTCAGTCATTGCGGGTTTTTTTATTTTCTGCCTAGAGGTGCTAACTCAGGTCAGAAGCGCCAATTCGGATTCGGTGAACCCCGCCGCGCGGCGCGCTTCCAGATTGAAAGGGCCGCGCAATACCGGTGCCTTGTACTCCCTGGCCAGGCCTTCATAAGCACAAAGAACATCCAGGCCACGTTGCTCACAGAGATAATTGAACCAGCGATTGCCAATGGTGACATGACCGATTTCATCGCGCAGGATAATGTCCAGAATCTCCGCTGCCTTGATATCACCAGCCTGTGCCAACTTCGCACGCAAGGCCGGCGTAGCATCCAGGCCTCTCGCTTCCATGGTTCGCGGTACCAGCGCCATGCGAGCCAGTACGTCGTGCCGTGTCCTTTCTGCCATCTCCCACAAACTGTTATGTGCAGGAAAGTCACCATAGGCATAACCCAGTGACTGCAGATGTGCACTCAGCAAGGAAAAGTGATAGGCCTCTTCACCCGCCACCTGCAGCCAATCTTCGTAATAGGCTTGCGGCATGCCAGTAAAACGCCAGATAGCATCCAGCGCAAGGTTGATGGCGTTGAATTCGATATGCGCCAGCGCATGAATCAGGATAGCCCTGCCCTCCGCCGTATTCATCGCGCGTTTCTTCACCTTTAAGGGCGAGACCAGTTGCGGCCTTTCCGGCTGGCCGGGAATGGACTGGCTGACAGCCAGTTCTGAGACTGCATCAAGTTCAAGTTTCTTTGCCGGCCACGCATCGGCCAATTGCCGCGTGCCTTGAACCTTGGCTGCAATTGCTGTCTCAGCCAGCAATTGCAGCGCCAATCGACGTAACTCCATACTTTCTTTCATGGTTTTTTCATATAGCTTTTTATATAACCTGCTTTGTAGACACCATCCCTGCACCGGCTTATCGAATTAACCCAACATCAGCAACTCCGGCCGCAGGAGCAGCAGCGCCCCAATAAGCAACAGCAACACGCCGCCAATCAGATGTGAGTAGTGCGAGTAGTTTTTGCTAATGCCACTTACCTGCAAGGTCAGCATGGCGCTGGCGAATACCAGCATATCATCTGCCATGAACACCAGGATATACAACAACAGGTAACCATAGTACTGCCACGTAGGTAAGGCATGCATGGCAAGGATTTGCGTATAGACCGCCGGAATGCCAGCCGAACAGACCAGTTCAACCAGGTTGACAAGAAAAGCCAGCGCCACAATGCCTGTCAGCGCCAGCAAGAAATTGCGCTCTTGGGCCAGCGTCCTCAATCGCTGGAATACCCGTTGCCGCCTTTCCGGCGCCGTGACAGGACATACCGCATCCTTGTTCTGGAAATACTGTTTCAGATAGTAGAACCCTCCTGCCAACGCCACCAGGCCAATCACGACGCGTATGATGAGTAAGCCGCCAAGGAACAACAGCAGATTGAGCCAGGCCGCCATGAATACGAAATAGACAGCAGCGGAGCCGATGATAAAGGCACTGCCCAGCACCCACATACGCATCGTATCTTTCATACCCACCAGCAGGCCGATAAGAAATACCAGCGTCCACATGGCGCATGGGTTAAATCCATCCAGCGCAGCAAGTATTACTGTCAAAACAGGCAAAGAAAAATCAGCGGGCACAATATCGCCCAGTAATGGAATATGCATCCTCTCCGGCACAGAGGCCATGACCGCCTCCGCCTGCGGAGCAGCTCCAGGAGCAACCAAAGCAGCTACTGCATCCGGGCATGCTGATTTCATACAGGTTTCGATGCGCTCGCGCATCTGCTTTCCGCTCGATGTATCGGCCGCATAACCCATCCACACATGGTTGCCGATAATAGTCAGCGGCACCGATGGCTCGGATATCCCCAGCTGCCGGACCACTTCGAGAAAGAGCCGGCGCCCATCACTTTCGGCCGAAATTTCAAAAAATTGAAGCTCGGTTTCCGGCAGTTCATGTTGCAACTCTTTCAGGAATTTGATTTCTCTCTCACAGTGTGGGCAACCAGACACCCAAAACAAATACACGCTGACAGATGCAGGAGTATCTTCAGCCTGCACTTTCGGCATTTGAAACGGCAGCATCAACGCCAGCAGCAGCAAAAGTACCTTTTGCAATCCATTCCATCCGGACAACAAAGCACTCACGTACGTATCCTTAACATTGATGCAATCAATTGAGTCGTCACTGGTCATATGATTTGCAGCGGGCTAATTTCCCCAACATAAGCTCTTCGCACATATTAAAGGTTTCAAATCCTGCCAAGGTTTTTACATTTCAAAGCCTTCACATTGGATTAAACTTTATTCTAATTCTCAGGAGTTCATCATGCCACGAACCTCTCATACCCTGATGCAGGGATTGTTGCCTTTCCTGCTGGTGTTTCTCTCAGCCTGTGCCGCAAGTCCGCGTACTGTCAGTATCAGCGAGAGTGATTTGCAACGTCAGGTTACAGAGGAGCTTTCGGTGCCGATCACCCTGCTCAGGATTTTTGATGTCAATCTGAGCAACCCGGTCATCAGGCTGGATGAAGGGACTGAGCGGCTGCATGCTCAGCTGGATACGGAGATCAACAACCCGCTCAGCGACAAGTCGCTGAAGGGTACGATCAACATTTCAGGAAAACTGCGTTTTGATGCCACGAAGAGTGCGGTAATGCTGAGTGAGTCAAGAATCGAACAGCTCGACATCAAAGACATGGGACTGGACGACAAATACAGTGAACTATTTAACGTATTAGCGGCCAGGATCGGGGCCGAGCTGCTCAATAATGTGCCAATTTATACGTTCAAACCTGATGACCTGAAAGTGGGTGGCAGGCATTACGTCCCCAGTGACTTCCGGATTGTCGGCCGTGACTTGAAAGTTACCCTGCAAGCACAGTAAATCGAGCCTTACTATTGGCGTTTCATGAAAGCAAAAAGCCACGTTGAACGTGGCTTTTTGCTTTGCATCTGACGATCAGTTAACTGGCACCCAAACCAGTTCACCGGCTTTCATGTCCGGCACCAGAATATATTTGCCATCGGCAGTAAGCGCAATATCTGCTGCCGCCTGAAATCCATCTTTCACCAGCTTGACTTCATCGTGCAGCACACTGAATACTTTGCCGTTTTTCCAGTCACTGACATACAACAGGCCGTTCGGATGATGAACCAGGCCATCGGCACCACCCAGCCCTTCAGCAAGGTCAGTCAATGTGTTGGTTTTCATATTCAGGCTGTAAAGCACACCGGATGCAAAATCGACAAAGAGCAACACCTCACCCGAATCGTCCATCAGTAAACCATTAGGTGCCAGAACACGGGCATCTTGTGCATAGTCAATGACTGGACTAACCTGGCCGTCAAGACTGATGCGATAAATAGCACCGCCCTTCTCGAGATCGCCACTGTCGCTGACATAGAGATAATTACCCTGCAAATCGCGCTCCATGTCGTTGAGAAACTGCGGAACGGCCGGAAAAGCCTCAGCTGCGACAAACACCTGCCAGTTGCCATCCGGCGCCACTTTCAGTATGCGTGTCTTATCGGCTACATAAAGATCGTCGCCGATAATAGCCATGCCTTTGGGGTCATCCATGCCAGTAGCAAAAATGGAAAGATTACCCTTGTCGTCTATGACGCTGATCTGGCCGTCGCCATCTTTGCCAAACTCGTTAATCTCGGAAATGAATATCCTGCCATCTTTGGCCTGAATAACGGATTCAGGGGTTTTAAGCCCGCTCACTTTCTGTGGCGGCACTGCACATGCGGACAGGCTGCCCATCATGATACAAAACCCCAAAAAAGAACCGGTTAATAAATTTATCGTTTGCATTGGAATACCTTCACTTAATTCACAGACTTGATAATGTAATCAAGATCAATTGGTTTGGGCGGTGGCAAAGTGGTTATTATGGCACACGCACTACCAGCATCGGCATTGATGGCACCCTTGGCAGCTACGGCCTTCAATCTTTGATCCTTGCGCATTTTTCTGATGAGGTCTTCCATAGCCATTTTGTATGCCGCCACTATACTTAGCCGCGGATACACATCAAGAAAACCTATTTTCTGCGACTCGCCTACATAGCTGGCAATGGACTCGCCATTACCGGTATATGCAATTGCCGTGATCTCACCATAAAAAGTTGTCATGTGCGGGTTGTAATACATGCGGGGTTTGATCCAGACCAGCGACCTTCCTTCACTGCCAGCCTTGCACATATCAACTTCACCATATTCTTCAGCCAGCGCAGATTTCACAACCGGCTCCACCAAAGGCCCCTGTTCAAACCAGTGATCAGAATAAAAGTGCCATAGCTTGACCGGATGCGTGTATTCCTGCGGATGGATATAAATCAGCATATTGGCCGGCCCAGCCTGTGCAACGGCAGGTAGCAATGAGATCAGCAATGCGAGTGCAAAATGTTTGATGTTCATGAAACTTCCTTTTGAAAATCCGTTTAATCCGGCTTGCTGTAACTGATACGATAAATCAGTCCTGCGCGGTCATCCGAGACGTAAAGCGCGCCATCCGGTGCAGTCAGAACATCCACCGGCCTACCCCAGGCCGCTTTGCCATTCAGCCATCCCGTGGCGAAATCAAGCACCTCACTCGCCTTGTTGTTTCTGAATTTCACCCGCGCCAGCTTATAGCCGGAAGGCTGCTCGCGATTCCATGAACCATGCAGGGCGACGATAACGTCCGTTTTATATTCTGATGGGAAATGTGTCTTATCAAGAAAGCTGATGCCCAATGGAGTGGAGTGCGCATCAAACATGATCTCGGGCGGGCGCGTTGTTTTACAGAAACCATCATCGGTCGAGAATTGCGGATCTGCAAACTGCTTACCCCAACAATAGGGCCAACCGTAGTGAGCTTGGGGCTCTATCCTGTTCAGGTGTTCAGGCGGCAGGTTATCGTCAACAGGGCCGTTTTTTGTAGCTGAGCGCATATCGGAACCATTATTGGTGGCGTACATGTCGCCTGTTACCGGATGCCATGCAAACCCCTGCGAGTTACGCAATCCCCTCGCCCAGGTAGCACCTGGTTTATGTCTACCAAGGGTTATCAGCGCGCCTGCGGCCTTACCTTCCTTGGTATAGCGCTCGATAGTCGCACGGCTGGCATCAGTTTCGACACAGGCATTGCAACTGGACCCTATATTCAGGTAGAGGTGCTCATCAGGCCCCAGCTTCAAATTTTTCAGAGCATGTCCGCCAGTAGCCAGGCCCTGCACCAACGGCGTGATCTTCGCTGCTGGCCATTGGCCCTGTGCATTCCGCTCCAGCCTGAGCACAGCGTCCTGGTTGGCGACCAGCAGCTGACCATCCACAAAAGCCAAACCCTGCGGGGCGTTCAGGTCATCTGCCACAGTAACGATCTGGTCAGCCTCGCCGTTCTTGTCTTCGTCAACCAGCATCAGCACCTGTTTATCCATGCCGGTAGAGACATACAGGTTGCCATCCGGGCCAAAGGCCATGAACCTGGGGCCGCGAAAATATTGCCCTTCTGCCCCCGCCAACTTTGCAAATACCTGCAACCTGAACCCGGGCGGCAACTGAATCGCCTTCTCCGGATTTGCCGGTATCGGCTCAAGCTCAGCCATATCTGCAACCGCCACGGTCGCGGGCAGAATCAAACTGGCAAAAATGAGAATGTAGCGTTTCATATTGATTTTTGTCATTGCAACGCAAATGCCTGATGCACATGCAAGCCTGGATACACTCAGGTCAGCACGTCTGCCCAGATATTATTCGCCCAGTCATAGGCATAATTGCCCTCCAGTTCGGAAGGAGCATCGGACACCCCACCGCCATCTGCAGGCAACATGATTTTCTTCGCGACATCATAACGATACACATGCGCCACATGCATCGCCATCCTGTCGCTGACGAAGCTATAGCAAGTGTTAGCGAACACCGGGGCAGGATCTGGCTCGATCTGGCTGAACGCAGCCACGATGGCACTGGCACATACGCGTGCCTGCGAGGTTGCCATATGCGCAGATTTGGGCAGGCCGGCCGATACTGCATCTCCTACAATATAGATGTCAGATATGACTTTTGATTCATAAGTCCGAAAATCCACCTCACACCAGCGCTGGTCAATATTGGCAACTCCCAGCATCTGGGCAATCTTGCCTGCACGCTGCGGCGGAATCACATTCAGGACATCTGCGCTAACGCTCTCAAATTCCGTCTTGACCTGTCTTTGTGCCACATCCAGATCAACGATACTGCTATTGGGGCGATAATCAACCATACCCGCATACATCTCTGACCAGACCTTGATAAACAGGCCTTTCTTGGAAACAATGTCCGGATTGGCATCCAGCACTATGATCTTGGCGGTCGGGTTATGCTGCTTAAGGTAAAAAGCTGCCTGGCACACACGCTCATATGGTCCCGGTGGACAGCGATAAGGGGCCTTGGGGATACTGATGGCGAATACGCCACCCTCTGGCATGGCAGCCAATTGCTGGTGCAGATTGACCGTCTGCGGGCCTGCTTTCCAGGCGTGCGGAACCTGTTGCTGCGCCTCTTCGCTTTGCAGCATGGGCAATTGGTCGTAAATGAAATCAATACCAGGCGCGATCACCAGTTTGTCGTAAGTCAGCTCGCCACGCGCAGTTTTGATCTTTTTAAGCGCAGGATCCACGGAGAGCACCGTATCCTTTACCCAATGAATACCGTGATTGCGCTTCAGCGCGTCATAACTAAAGCTCAGTTCATCGATCTGCTTGCTGCCACCCAACACCAGATTACTGAGCGGACAGGAGATGAAATATGGATTGGGTTCAATCACCACCGTCTCTATGCCCGCATTGCTCCAGTTACGCAGATATTTCGCTACTGTAGAGCCGGCAAAGCCGCCGCCTATGACGACCACTCTGGGCTTGTTGCCGGAGGATTGAATCAGGGCCTGTGTGCAGGCACCCAATGAAGCCAATGCTGACGCAGCTGCGGTAACTTTGATGAATTCGCGACGAATAAAACGCATGGCGGTAATCCTCAGCTAGGGACTTTTATTATTGGCTGGCGGCGGGATTTGCGCCGTTAAACGCTGCTGTCTTGAAAAATGATCTGCGAGCTCGATAATTTCCTGATCGGTCAAACCCTTGGCATGATGGTGCATGATGGTTGACGCCCGCTCGCCCAACTTGAATGCATGCATCTGGCGGATAAAATGCTCGGCATTGAGACCGGCCAGCACCGGGGTACCGCCGACGCTGTTGCCGTTAGTGCCATGACACGCCGCACATGAAGAAGCCAGAACATGCGTATGAATACTCAGCCTGGCATAACTTTCATCGGCCCATACACTGGTCGCAAGCAGCAAGCTCAGCAAACCTGCAAAACCAGTGTAATGAGCGTTATTCATAACAATACTTGTTACAAAATTTCTCGAATCAGAAACATTGCACTTCCTGGCAACCATCGTCTTTTACGCCAAGATCCATCAACAGCTTGAGCATCTCGGTCTTGCCCCCATCACGCAATGGACGCAGGATGGAAACATCGGCCTTCATCTTGATATTGACGTCGGCACCCTTGGCTGCCAGCAGTTTAACTATTTCAGTGTGACCATCCAATGCGGCCAGATGGAAAGCGGTCAGTCGGCTGATCTCATGCTGCCAGTTCATATCTGCACCACGCTCGATCAGCAATTCCACCAGTTTGATATGACCCTTTTCTGCAGCGATATGCAATGCTGTCCAGCCGAAGAAGAAATCCTTGGGCGATGCGATTTTCTCATCCAGATATTTCTTCACCAACTTGATATTGTTATCCCCGAGAGCCTGGGTATATTCCATGTACTGCTCATCAGTCATGGCAAAGCTGGTAGACATAGGCAGCAGAAGTGCAGCGGCCAGCAAAAGGGTTTTAAGCATATTCATACAACTTTCTCCTGATTCTTATAATATTAAAGTCTAATCGACAAATTTTCTTGCATTACGGAACATATGTATCCACGGCCCATCTTCACCCCAGCCCTGCGGATGCCATGAATGCTGCACAGCCCGGAATACACGTTCCGGATGTGGCATCATAATGCTAAAACGCCCGTCTGTCGTGGTCAGGCCAGTAATGCCCTGCGGAGAGCCATTGGGATTGAACGGATAAACTTCCGTTGCCTGCCCGGCATTATCCACATAACGCATGCTGACCAATTTATCCCTGACCACAGCATGGACAGCATTGTCATCAGAAAATTCCGCATATCCTTCACCATGTGCCACGGCAATCGGCATACGGCTTCCAGCCATTCCAGAGAAGAACAGTGAAGGCGACTCCATGATTTCAACCATGGTAAAGCGCGCCTCGAACTGTTCAGACTTGTTGCGCACAAAATGCGGCCACAGGTCAGCACCCGGAATGATGCTGTGCAGGTTGCTCATCATCTGGCAGCCGTTGCAGACACCCAGTGCAAATGAGTCCTTGCGATTGAAGAATGCGGTGAATTCATCGCGTGCGCGCGAATTGAAAAGTATGGACTTGGCCCAGCCCTCGCCTGCTCCCAGCACGTCACCATAGGAGAAGCCACCACAAGCCACCACTCCATTAAAGTCTTTCAGGCTGACGCGTCCGCTAATGATGTCGCTCATATGCACGTCATGTGACTCAAAACCCGCGCGATTGAATGCCGCCGCCATCTCGACCTGACCATTGACACCCTGCTCGCGCAGGATTGCCATCTTCGGCTTGGCTTCAGTGGAAACATAAGGCGCTTCAACATGGTGGGCAAGATCGAAAGTCAGGTGCGCATGCAGCCCAGGATCATTCACATCCAGAATGCGGTCATATTCCTGCTGTGCACAAAGCGGATTGTCACGCAGCTTCTGCATCTGGTAGGTGGTTTCCGACCACATGCGGTGTAAATCAGTACGCAGTTCGGCAAATTCCACCTCGCCCAGGCGGCGAATGATAAAGCCGTGATTATCCTGTACCGAATTGCCGATAATGTGCACGCAATCGCCGATAACCTCTTGCAGCGCATCCCTGATTGCCTCAGCTTCCGTGGACTTAACCTGGATAACGGCACCCAGTTCCTCATTGAACAGCACATCGAGCAGATTGCCCGCCAGATCGCTGATATCGATATCCAGTCCGCAACGTCCGGCAAAAGCCATCTCTGTCAGCGTGACAAACAAGCCGCCATCGGATCGGTCGTGATATGCCAGCAACTTGCCATCGGCATTGAGATTCTGTATTGCGGCGAAAAATGCCTTGAACCGCTCAGGATGCTCAAGATCGGGTGCCTGGTTATCCGTAGCGCCATATACCTGAGCTAACGCAGAACCACCCAGGCGATTCTTGCCGCGGCCGAGATCAATCAGAATCAGGCTGGTCTCGCCAGCGTCCATTCTGATTTGGGGCGTCAATGTCTTTCTGGCATCCGATGTCGGTGCAAATGCCGTCACCACCAGCGAAATCGGTGCAGTCACGGTCTTTTTCTCCCCCCCCTCTTCCCAGACGGTCTTCATCGACATGGAGTCTTTACCCACCGGGATGCTGATACCCAGTTGCGGGCAGAGTTCCATGCCCACGGCACGCACGGTATCGAACAGCGCCGCATCTTCACCCGGATGGCCAGCCGGAGCCATCCAGTTTGCAGAGAGTTTAAGGTCACCTAGGTTTTCAATATACGCAGCGGCAATATTGGTGATCGCTTCGCCTATGGCCATGCGGCCGGAAGCCGGCGCATCGATCAGCGCCAGCGGCGCCTTTTCACCAATGGCGAAAGCCTCGCCGCTATAGGTTTCATAGCCCGCCAGCGTAACGGCGACATCGGCCACCGGCACCTGCCATGGGCCCACCATCTGGTCGCGTGCAATCAGGCCGGTCACCGTACGGTCGCCGATTGTGATGAGGAAAGTCTTGTCCGCGACACCGGGCAGGCGCAACACACGTTCGGCAGCATCCTTGAGCTTGATGCGGCTGGTATCGAATTCAGTCAGTTTGCGTTCCACATGGCTGACATCGCGCGTCATCTTTGGCGGCTTGCCAAGCAGCACCGACAAATCCATATCCACCGGTTTATTGCCGAAATGGCTATCCTCAACCGTCAAATGTCTTTCTTCGGTTGCGTAGCCAACAACAGCAAAAGGGCAGCGCTCACGCTCACAGATTTCAGTAAACCGCGGCATGTCTTCCTGTGCGATCGCCATGACATAACGCTCTTGCGCCTCATTACTCCAGAGTTCGCGTGGCGACATGCTCAGTTCTTCGTTGTGCACATTGCGCAACTGGAAAGCCGCACCGACGCCTGCATCGTTCACCAATTCGGGGAACGCATTGGAAATACCACCAGCGCCAACGTCATGGATACTCAGAATCGGGTTCTTGTCACCTAGTTGCCAGCAACGGTCGATGACTTCCTGCGCGCGGCGTTCCAGCTCGGGGTTGCCGCGCTGCACAGAATCGAAGTCCAGGTTTTCGGTATTGGCCCCGGTATCCATACTGGAAGCTGCACCGCCACCCAGACCGATCAGCATGGCCGGGCCGCCCAGCTGGATCAACGCCGCACCGGGAGGAATCGGGTTCTTCCTTGAATGTTTGGCCGAGATGTTACCCACGCCGCCAGCCAGCATGATGGGCTTGTGGTAGCCTCGCACTTCACCTGCAGATTCCAGTTCCAGTGTGCGGAAATAACCGGCAATGTTCGGCCGGCCAAATTCATTGTTGTAGGCAGCACCCCCCAATGGACCATCCACCATGATCTGCAAGGCGGAAGCAACGCGCGATGGCTTACCGTAATCCTGTTCCCATGGCTGCTTGAAGCCTGGAATATTCAGGTTGGAGACGGAGAACCCGGTCAAACCGGCCTTGGGCTTGGAACCGGAGCCGGTCGCGCCTTCGTCGCGGATCTCGCCGCCAGCGCCCGTTGCTGCGCCGGCGAATGGCGAAATGGCAGTAGGATGGTTATGCGTTTCCACCTTCATCAGGAAGTGCATGTCTTCTTCGACAAAATCATAACGGCCGCTGGCATCCGGGTAAAAACGCTTGGTCGGCTCGCCGGCCACAATGGAAGCATTATCAGAATAGGCAACCACGGTCTTGCCGGGATTGAGCTTGTGCGTATTGCGGATCATGGCGAACAGTGAGCTATCCTGTTTAATGCCATCAATCACCCAGTCTGCATTGAAAATCTTGTGGCGGCAGTGTTCAGAGTTCGCCTGCGCGAACATCATCAGCTCCACGTCTGTGGGGTTGCGGCCCATACGTTTGTAGTTCTCCAGCAGGTAATCCACTTCGTCCGGTGACAAGGCCAGGCCCATCTCGGCATTGGCTGCTTCCAGCGCGGATTTTCCACCAGCCAGGATATCCACACTATTCATGGGTGCCGGTTCAGCCTGGTGATATAAACGCTGGGCATCAGCGATATCATGGAACATGGCCTCGGTCATGCGGTCATGAATCAATGGCTTGAGTATCTGAATCTCGGCCTCAGTCAATGCCTGACCGTCTTCAGTCTTCACATAGTAGGCGACACCGCGTTCCAGCCGGGATATAGATTCCAGGCCACAATGTCTGGCGATATCCGTCGCACGTGATGACCAGGGAGAAATGGTGCCTGGACGTGGCACCACCAGGAAAAAGTCGCCAGATGGAATTTCTTCTGCCAGCTTGGGCCCATAGGTCAGGATCTGTTTCAGCACGGACTGCTGGGCATCGCTCAGCGCAGCCTCGCTCCAGCAAAAGTGCCAGAACTCGGCATAGAGATGGGTGACCCGAGGCACACTGTCACGCACACTGGAAAGAATCTTGTCCAAACGGAACTGGGAGAGCGCTGCGCTGCCACGAAGGCTTAACATATGGATATTTGACATGGGATGGCTGGACTGGGAATCAGCAAATTGGAAAAGCTGAATTTTACCAGAAACCCGCTCCAGAAACCTGCCATGGATTAGCCGGCAAGTTACATGCAAGCCATCATCAACCATGCTTAAGGAGCAAAAAAAATGACCCCCGAAGGGGTCAGGCCAGAATGTTTCTCTGTTTATATCAAATTTTACTTTTCAGTGGCGGTCAATGCCAATTACGTGAATGCTTATGGCCATTCCCACGATGCCTATCATGCCCGTGCTTGTCATAATAATAGTGCACCCTCGGCGAATAATAGGCTCTCGGTGCCGGGCTGTAGTGGTGATAATAAAACGCGGGGGCCTGGTGATAAACCACAGGCGGTGGCGCATGATAGTACACAGGTGGCGGACTGACGTAATAGCCCGGTGAACCGACGCTGATACTGAACCCGTATGAGTCCCTGGCAAATGTACTTGGCGCAAACGCTAGCAGCGCTGCGAGCAGGGCATAACGAATCGCTTTCATCATAATGACTCCTATCAAAAAGTTTACGTCCCCGATAAACCTTTGAACGCAAAACCATGCAATAGGTTTACATAAATTTGATATTTTTTGTCCGACCCGCAGATTCTGCCTGATTCAAATCATTACCTGCCCAGAGAACCAAACACTTTCTTCAGCAAGCTGCTGGCTTGCCCCATTGGGTCCTGGCGTATCGCCTTTTCTTCTGCCGCCATCATCAGATACACGCCATCCAGCGCTTTTTGCGTAACGTATTGCTCCAGATTTGCTTGCTCTTTTTTCACCAGTCCATATCTGGCGCCGGTTTCGGCAAATTTGTTGTACTGTTGGACCAACTGCACATCCGCCATGGCTTTCTTGACGATGGGTAAAAACTTCTCTGCCATTGGCGCAGATGTTGTTTTTTTGAAATACTGGGTTGCAGCATCGTCAGCACCCGTCAGAATACCTTTGGCATCGGCCACACTCATCTGTTTGACAGAGTTGATGAGCAAAGTTTTAGCCTCTGGAACCGCCGCTTCCGCAGCACGGTTCATCCTGAGAATCAGGTCGTCAGCCTGTTTGCCCATACCGAACATGCGCATGACCCGCTCCGCTCTCTGCACGGAATCCGGTAACGGGATTTTCACTTGCGGATTACCGAAAAATCCATCCACCACGCCGAGCTTGCCGACCGCCTTGCCTGCACCTTGAATCAGCGCCTCTTTCAGCCCTGCCGTCGCATCCGAGTTACTGAGATCACTTAAAGCCAGCGCATGCGCATGGGTAGCAAAAAAGGTAACGATCAAAACACTCAGCAGGCGGCGCATGGCGACTCCAAAAATAAAGGGAAGCGATTGCACTAGTCTACTTCAAGACCTATGCAATGCAAGCTTCCCTTCCAAGTCGAATCAATGATCGTCTGTATCCGTACAACGCGGAGCTAAGAGGTTGCGCATCGCGCATAGCACTTATTTTACGGCCACGACCTGCGCAATGATTGATGCCACTGAAAGAACCAATGCGGCTATGGCTACACCCAGCGACCAAAGTTGCCGTTTGTGCTCCTCATCTTTTTCCGCGAGTACCGCTGCAAGATATGGAAAATTCACGCAATGCATCTGTGAGCCAACCTTTAGAGAGAATAGATTAACCTGAGCATCATTGTCTTGGGTGTAGCGGTATTTTGCATCCAGATGGTAGTACAGGCGCCCAAATAACATCTCGGGCGAACAGCCAAGGCGTATAGCGACATCATGGACTTTGATTGGCAGGTACGGATCATTTTTGCCACGGATATCTCCCGGCTCCTTTCCGGGATAAGAGGACTCATACATCTTGAAGATGCACCTCAGAATTTTTCGGTCGGTAGGTAGCGTCATTACAATACCCAACTTTCTCTACCTAAAGTTTCCAGATATTTTTCGCATATTCCGCAATCGTGCGGTCACTGGAGAACTTGCCTACGCGCGCAACATTCAATATGGCCATGCGGGTCCACTCTTCCTGATTCTTGTAAACCTCATCCACCAAGTCCTGTGCATTGATGTAGCTCTCATAATCTGCCAGCAGCATATAATGATCCCCCTTGTGCAACAGGGTATCGAAGATCTGGCGATAACGGTCCGGCTCTTCTACCGAGAAGAAACCGCTGTCTATCATATCCAGCACTTCCTTCAACTCGACATGCCCATGGTAGAAGTCCCAGGGGTTGTAGCCAGCCGCGCGAACCTCCGCCACCTGTGGTGTCGTCAGGCCGAAGATGAAGATATTATCGGCCCCGACTTCTTCGCGGATCTCGACATTGGCACCATCCAGCGTACCTATGGTCAGTGCACCGCTCAGCGCCATCTTCATGTTGCCAGTGCCGGAAGCCTCGGTGCCGGCCGTCGAGATCTGCTCCGACAGATCACTGCCCGGGAACAGGATTTCCGCTGCCGAAACATCGTAATTCGGATAAAACACCACCTTGAGCTTGTCACCGACCGCAGGATCGTCATTGATCACGGCAGCCACATCATTGATCAAACGAATGATCAGTTTCGCCATGTGGTAACCGGGAGCCGCCTTGCCGCCGAAAATCACGGTGCGCGGCATAGCATCCGGCGCCTTGCCTGAACGGATACGGTTATACAGCGTAATGACATGTAGCAGGTTCAATAACTGGCGCTTGTATTCATGAATACGCTTGATCTGCACGTCAAACAGGCTGGCCGGATTGAGCTTGATGCCGGTAAGCTGCTCGATCTTGTTGGCCAGGCGCACCTTGTTTTCGTGTTTGACCTGACGGAAGGCTTTCTGGAAGGCGGGATCATCCGCTAAAGGTTCAAGTTTCCTCAAGCGGTTGAGATCCTTCTGGAAATCACGGCCAATAGTCTTCTCCAGCAACGCGGTCAAGGCTGGATTGGCCTGGTTAAGCCAGCGGCGTGGTGTAATGCCGTTGGTGACATTGACGAACTTGCCCGGATAGATGCGGTTGAAGTCGGCAAATAACGTGGTTTTAAGCAGTTCGCTATGCAAGGCGGCAACACCATTAACCATATGGCTGCCGACAACCGCCAGGTGTGCCATGCGCACGCGCTTGCCATGTTTCTCATCAATAATGGAAACACGCGCCAGCAAGTCAGTGTCACCGGGGAACTTGTGATTCACCATATGCAGGAATTCATGGTTGATCTGGTAGATGATCTGCATATGTCGCGGCAACAACCGGGTCATCTTATCCACGCCCCATGTTTCCAGCGCCTCTGGCATCAGGGTATGGTTAGTGTAGGCAAAAATCCTGACCACCAGATCCCAAGCCTTGCTCCATGCCAGCTGATGCACATCCACCAGTTGATACATCATTTCTGCCACTGCAATTGCCGGATGGGTGTCATTGAGCTGAATGGCAATCTTCTCCGGTAACTGGTCCCAATTCTGATGAGTTGCGAGATAACGACGCAGAATGTCCTGTATCGAGGCAGAGACAAAGAAATACTGCTGCTTGAGACGCAGCTCCTTGCCCAGCACGGAAGCATCGTTCGGGTACAGCACCTTGGAGATGTTCTCCGTGGCATTGCGCTCTTCCACCGCCTTTTCGTAGTTGCCTTCATTGAAATGGAAAAGGTCGAATTCGCGCGCCGCCTTGGCAGACCACAAGCGCAGATTGTTCACGGTTTTAGTGCCGTAGCCCGGAATCGGCACATCATAGGCCACCGCCAGCACCGGCTCGCAATCCACCCAGCGATGTTCGACATGGTCACCTTCACGGAACTCGACCAGCCGGCCGTAGAAACGTACAGTATAAGTGCTTTCAGGACGCTGGAATTCCCAGATATTGCCATAGCGTAGCCAGTTATCCGGATTTTCCACCTGCTGTCCGTCTACGATGGCCTGACGGAACATGCCATATTCGTAACGGATGCCGTAGCCGGTGCCCGGGATATCCATGGTCGCCATCGAATCCAGGAAGCAAGCCGCCAGACGGCCGAGACCGCCGTTACCTAGGGCCGCGTCGTTCTCAATCTCGGCCAGGTCTTCCATATCCTGTCCCAGTGCATTAAGGCCTTCCCTGACTTCGGGCGCGATGCCCAGATTCAGTGCAGCATTGGAAAACATGCGCCCGATGAGGAATTCCAGTGAGAGGTAATAAACCCGTTTGGGGTCCTTCTCGAAATAGGACTCCGAGGTATTCACCCAACGCTCCACCACATGGTCGCGCACCGTATTCGCTGCCGTGTTGTACCAATCGCGTGGCGTCGAGACTTTATGCGTCTTGAAGCACGTATAGCGCAAATGGCTTTCCAACGCCTGCACTACCGGGATAGTCTCGGCTGAAACCAAATCTGCTGCTTGTTTTTTGGAACGGGATTTGGGTGTCTTGGCGGTCGTCATATTCAGGCTTCTTTCTGGATTTATCTCTGGAGTACAGGCTTGCTGACTGGCAACAAGCTGTATCAAATCGACGTCACTCTGGGTCGATTATAAACTAGCAAGAAGCATACTAAATATTAAGCTTTGTGAAATTTACGGTTTAAACACGCATAAATCCG
>PHCD01000137.1 GCA_002842135.1 Betaproteobacteria bacterium HGW-Betaproteobacteria-8
CCCTGCTTCAACCATAGCGAATGCTCTAAAATGCGACAAAAGGGGATTCTAAACCATGGACACCATATTTCTAAGCGAAGTCAGGGTCGAGACCAAACTGGGCGTACCGGATTGGGAGCGGATGACACCGCAAACCATCATTCTCGACATCGAAATCGGCATGCCGCATAGCCGCTCCTGCCAGACCGATGCCATTGAAGACACGATTGATTACGGCAAGGTTGTCGCACGCATCCGCGAAACGCTGAAAGAACACAGCTTCAAGCTGGTCGAGGCACTGGCGGAACATGTCTGCCAGCTAATCCTCAACGAATTTGATGCGCCCTGGGTCAGGATCAAGGTGGCCAAGCCCGGCATATTACCCGGACTCAAGGCGCTGGGGGTCATCATCGAGCGCAACAATGCTTGATCGCGGCTTGCCCGTTCACTTAGATCAGGCCGACTGTTTTTTGAAATGCTCGCTGATGGCGGCAAGGTCAAACGCGCGCCAGGTTTTAATCAGATTATTGAATTCACTTGCACTCATTTCGCCAACCTGACCATCGATGATCACCTGCTCGCGGATGGCAACCACACAGGGAATCTGTTTCACATCAAACTGCCGCGCAATGCCCGGATGAGCATCTACATCCAGTTTGCCAAAAACGATATCGGGATGTTGCGCCGCCATCCGTGCATAAACTTCATCAAAATGCTTGCATGGTTCGCACCATTCTGCCCAGAAGTCGACAATGACGAAATCGTTGGCCTCAACTAGCTGCTTGAAATTTTCACTTCCCATTTTAACTGGTTGCATGCATGGACTCCGGTTCTGATGCTGGATAGGGATTGCCAGCACTCGTTTCGCAAACATCGAACTCTGCAGGATTCCATGCTATCAGCAAAGTGAAAGATTCCCGCCATGATCAGGCCATTGAGACTATCAACGTTGGTCGATAGAGCTCCTAGCCTCTGGGATGATGAACCGCATGCAGTCGCTTCAAACGCTCGCGCGCCACATGCGTATAAATCTGCGTAGTTGAGATATCGGCATGGCCGAGTAGCATCTGCACTACCCGCAAATCGGCCCCATGGTTCAGCAAGTGCGTGGCGAATGCGTGGCGCAGCACGTGTGGTGACATCGATTTGTGGATACCTGCCAGCAAGGCGTAGCGTTTGATCAGGTACCAGAATGCCTGGCGCGTCATGGCTTCCCCACGCTGGGTAACGAACAGGCTGTCGCTCAGGCGTTTTTGCAAAATCTCCGGACGGGCCTCTTTCAGATAACGGGCAACCCAATCCACCGCTTCTTCACCCATGGGCACCAGTCTGGTTTTACTACCCTTGCCAGTGACGCGGATGACACCCTCCTGCATACTGAGCTCCGTCACTTTCAGTCCCACCAGTTCCGATACCCGCAAACCGCAGGCATACAGTATCTCCAGCATGGCGCGGTCGCGCAGCCCCAGCGACTGGCTGAGGTCGGGAGCATTGAGCAAAGACTCAACCTCATCTTCATTCAGGCTTTTTGGCAGGGAACGTGGCAGCTTGGGCGCCTCGATTTGCACGGTAGGGTCAACGACCACTTGGTTTTCCCGCAGGGCATAGCGGTAATAGCGCCGCAAAGTGGCGATCAAGCGGCTGATGCTACGGGGCTTGCTTTGCGGAAACCTGACGGCAAGATATTGCTGGATATCCGCCTGTTGCGCCTGATTCAGGCCCTTGTTCGCATCTTTTTCCAGCCATTCGGAAAATGCCGTCAGGTCCAGCCGGTAGCTGACCAGGGTATTTTTTGACAGGCCGTCTTCCAGCCACAGGTGGTCGATAAAGCGATCCACCAGTTCAAGGTTGGGCGGATTCAACGCTGCCGCTCGTGATTCAAAAGCCAGCGCTTGATTGCCAAGCCGCTTTCCTGTCCCTGCATGAAACCGCCCAGGCCATGTTTTGCCACCACACGATGACATGGCACCACGAGCGGCACATGATTGGCTCCGCAAGCATTGGCCACTGCGCGCGGACCGGAACCCGCCATTTTTGCCAGCTCACTGTAAGTCACTGTTTCGCCAGCTGGAATGCGGGCAATCGCTTGCCACACGCGCTTCTGGAAAGGTGTGCCTTGCACGGCATAGGGAATATCAAGGGAAGTGCCAGGATTGTTGAGGTACTGCTGGAGCTGCCTGATGACAGATTGTGCGAAATGATGCTGCGGGATCTTCTCGGACTGCTGCTCCGGTATCAGCTCTACGCCCAGCAGAAAATCATCCTGCGTACGGATACCGATGGCACCGAAAGGTGCCGGAATAATGGCATCAAAGTCCTGAGTCGTCATATACGGCCATCTTAACGCAAATAAAAAAGCCCCGAAACTCGGGGCTTTTTTCAAACACGCAGTGCTTATTCTGCTGCAGCTTCTGGCGCCAGAACTTCCCGGTCGCGCAGTTGCAGCTTTTCCTTGATACGTGCGGATTTGCCGGAACGCTCACGCAGGTAGTAAAGCTTGCTGCGACGTACGTCACCGCGGCGCTTCACTTCGATGCTGGCGATCAGCGGAGAGTAAGTCTGGAATGTACGCTCAACACCTTCGCCGGAAGAAATCTTGCGGACGATGAATGAGGAGTTCAGGCCGCGATTGCGCTTGGCGATCACAACACCTTCGTACGCCTGTACACGCTTGCGGGTACCTTCAACCACGTTCACACCGACCACTACGGTGTCGCCTGGGGCGAAGCTTGGAATCGTCTTGCCTAAACGGGCAATCTCTTCCTTTTCCAACATTTCAATAATATTTGCAGCCACTTTGTTGCTCCTTCTAGTT
>PHCD01000138.1 GCA_002842135.1 Betaproteobacteria bacterium HGW-Betaproteobacteria-8
ACGCAACTGTCGGTGAATCTGTGGGAATAGACCCGGTATTTCCTGATCAGATAAGGGATGATGTCATGCCCGAAATCGTGCGTGGAATTGCGGTCATCCGCATCGCGAATCAGTTGCTCGTACAAAAACGAAGCATTGAACACATAGATACCCATACTGGCGAAAGCCTGGGTCGGGTCATCCGGCAAGGGATCGGGATTGGGAGACTTCTCCTTGAAATCGACGACGCGCGAATTCTCATCCACCTTGAGTACACCAAAGGCCTTGGCTTCCTCGATCGGCACATTGATGCAGGCAATAGTCATGTCTGCCTTGTTGCGCACATGATCCGCCAGCATCTGGCCATAATCCATCTTGTAGATATGGTCGCCGGCCAGTATCAGCACATACTCCGGCGTCATCATGCGCAGAATATCGAGGTTCTGGAACACGGCATCGGCAGTACCCTTGTACCACTCCTCTTCAATACGTTGCTGCGCCGGCAACAGCTCGACGAACTCGTTAAATTCGCCGCGCAGAAAGCCCCAGCCACGCTGTATATGCTGAATCAGGCTATGCGACTTGTACTGGGTGACAACGCCAACACGGCGGATACCGGAATTGATGCAGTTGGAAAGCGGAAAATCCACAATGCGAAACTTGCCGCCAAACGGAACTGCAGGTTTGGCTCGCCAATTGGTCAGGTCCTTCAGCCGGCTGCCTCTGCCACCCGCAAGGATCAGGGCCACCGTGTTTTTTGTTAGTGCGCTTATGAAACGGGAAGAAGTTAAATCCTGCTGCATTTTGAACTCTCCTGATTTATAGTTTGGCATTGGCGAACGCCAAAGAAGCCGCAGTAACAGGCTGTTCCGCCTTTATCTACGTCCTTGAAGCCATTATAGGCGCGATTTTTGACGAGAATCTAGTAGAATCGAGCGGTAGCCGGAAATTATCGAAAATTTAAAGAGAAGAACTTTGGCCAAGCCCAAGCAAGACATCCAGCAGCAACTCATTCTTGATGCCAGACATCACGATCCCTTCGCTTATCTTGGACTGCATGACGCGCCAAAGGGTGAAACGACCAAACAAGTCTTCCGAACCTTCCTGCCTTATGCTGAGCGCGTCTGGCTAAAAACCGCTGAAGGCTGGGATCCGCTCACACGCATGCACGCCAACGGCATGTTCGAATGGCATGGAGACGGGCTGGTCAGGCCCTGCCTGTTACGCATCGAAGCCAATGGCTCCAGCCATGAACAACACGACCCCTATACTTTCCCTTCCAGCCTGAGCAGCGACGAGGTATACCTGTTCGGGCAAGGCCGCCTGCTACAGGCGCACCAGACCATGGGGGCACACCTGATCGCCCAGCATGGAATCGACGGGGTTCGCTTTGCTGTCTGGGCACCCAATGCAGAGCGCGTCAGCGTTATCGGCAACTTCAACCAGTGGGACGGTCGCATCCACCCGATGCGGGTACACGGTTCCAGCGGCATCTGGGAAATATTCATTCCCGGCCTGAGTGTCGGCGAACTCTACAAGTTCGAGATCCGCAATCGCGACAGCGGCCACATTCATGTCAAGACCGACCCCTACGGTTTCAGCTTCGAGCAAAGACCGGGTACTGCTGCCAAGGTCACATCATTGACACAGCACACTTGGCAGGACAAGGAGTGGATACAGAAACGGTCCACCGTCGACTGGCTGCATACACCTTTCAATTTCTATGAAATGCACCTCGGCTCATGGAAGCGCAATGCGCAGGGCTACTTTCTCAATTACCGTGAACTCGCTGCCGATCTGATTCCCTATGTCAAGGAAATGGGCTACACCCATATCGAGCTGCTGCCAGTCTCCGAACATCCGCTGAATGAATCCTGGGGCTACCAGACCACCGGCTATTTCGGCGTCACCAACCGCTTCGGTACACCGGACGACCTGCGCTTTTTTGTCGACGCCTGCCATCAGGCCGATATCGGCGTCATTCTCGACTGGGTACCGGGCCACTTTCCCAAGGATGACTGGGCACTGGCCCGCTTCGACGGCACCGCACTCTATGAACACGAAGATCCGCGCCTGGGTGAACACCAGGAATGGGGCACCTACGTCTTCAATTACGGCCGCAATGAAGTACGCAATTTCCTCCTGGCCAATGCCTATTACTGGATGAGCGAATTCCATATCGACGGCCTGCGTGTCGACGCTGTCGCCTCCATGCTCTATCTGGATTACGCTCGCAAGCACGGCGAATGGCTGCCCAACCAATACGGCGGCCGCGAGAACCTGGATGCCATCGAGTTTCTCAAACAGCTGAACGTCATGGCGCATGAGGATTTCCCCGGCGCACTGACCATCGCCGAGGAGTCCACCGCCTGGCCCATGATCTCGCGCCCGGTCTATCTGGGCGGGCTGGGCTTCTCCATGAAATGGAACATGGGATGGATGAACGACACGTTGAGCTATATCGCAGAAGACCCGATCCACCGCCGCTATCACCACGACAAACTGACCTTCGGCCAGCTCTATGCCTACAGCGAGAATTTCGTACTGCCCTTCTCGCATGACGAAGTCGTGCATGGCAAACGCTCCCTGCTGGACAAAATGCCGGGCGACACCTGGCAAAAATTCGCCAATCTGCGCCTGCTGCTGACCTATCAGATGACGACGCCGGGCAAAAAGCTCAATTTTATGGGCAATGAATTCGGCCAGGGTCGTGAATGGAACGTCAACGCCAGCCTGGACTGGCATCTGCTCGACACCCATTGGCACCAGGGCGTGCAGTTGGTG
>PHCD01000139.1 GCA_002842135.1 Betaproteobacteria bacterium HGW-Betaproteobacteria-8
ACCTGGCGTACCGTGGAATCGACATCGGCGGTATCGGTATTGGTCATGGATTGCACCACCACCGGCGAATCGCCACCGACAGGCACATGACCGATCAGCACACGATGGCAGTTGCGGCGCTTGATTTTTCCTGTGTATTCCACCGCTACTCCAGCTTCAGCCTTGCCACACGCTCATGCGTAACAGAGGCAAGATCTACAGGTTGGTTATTAAAAATCAGCGTGGTGCTTGGCGCATTGCCGATCACCACCTGCAATGGCGGCTCACCCTGCACGCTCTCTTCGATACCGGCGACCATGATCTTGTCGAAAATATTCTTGTTGTTGCGGTCTGTAATACTGACCCAGCTGCGCTCCGTCGCCCGGAGTTTGACTACCGCCATGCCGGCTGCAGGCGCAACTCGCTGAATCTCAACGACAGGCGTATCACTAGCCGGGGCAGCAGCGTCTTCTCCATTCGACGGCTCTGCAGGAACTGCTGCTTCCGCAGGAGCAGGCGGATCACCCAGCTCTACAGGCAAAACCTCAGCATTGGCAGCCGCAGCCTCCAGCTCGGTTTCCGAAATAACGCTCCGGACTTCATTGGAAGGTTTTGGCATGTAATCAACATAAATCACCCAGGCAGTAACCAGCAGCACGATCAACACGCTGGCAAAAACATAGAGCAACCACGGACTCTTGTCATTGCCTGGAATACGGATATTTTCTGACTGTATGGAAATCGGACGTGCCTGTTCAGATGCCGAAAAATTACGATAGGCTTCCAGCAAGGGTTCCGCATCCAACTCAAGCATGCGCGCATAATTGCGAATAAAACCGCGCGTGATAGTGGGCTCAGGCAGAGCGGAAAAATCATCACTCTCCAATGCAAGCACTTGACGACGACTTAAGCGAAGATAGCTGCAGATATCGTCAATATCAAGATTTTTAGCTTCACGCGCAGACTTCAGGTTTTCGCCGACAGAGATGGCTGGCGAAGTTTCTACAACGCTCTGTTCGTTAGAATCATTCATGCTTACTGCCCAGAAAGTAATGCTTTTGTTTGTTCAGAATCAGGATAATTGCGTCGCAACTCCAGGGCATAACTCGCTTCTGCATCCCTGTCGCCAAGCTGCCGTTCGACACGTATTGCCAGCCACAGAACCTCCGCGGACGGACTGCCAATCAATGGCGTCCGCAGGTACTCACGTGCCAAGCCGTACTTCTTGCGATTGAAGTTGATCATTGCCAACTCGTAGGAAGCGCGGTGCATCAAAGGCTGCACCTGCAGTGCATTTTGGAAATAGACCTCTGCATTATCGACATCCTGCTTCCGTAGCGAGCAGACGCCGGCATTGAGATAGGCAATGTCCTTGGTCGTGTAGAGCGGGTTTTTTACCGCTGCCATGAACTGCGTGATGGATTCATCGATACGATTGCGCGAGCAGAGGAAGGTGCCGTAATTGTTGCGCGATTCTGCATTGCTTGGCTCCAGGCTGATGGCGCGCTTGAAACTGGCGTCAGCCTTGGCATCTTCGCCCAGTGCCGCATAGACCATACCCAGACCATTGTGTGCCATCGCATAACTGGGATCGATCTTGCTGGCTTCCGTGAATTCTTCCAGCGCAATCGCAATCTGGTTCTGGGAAAAATAACCTGCCCCCAGCTCCGTATGGATGCGTGCACTGTCGCGTTTCTGGGTATCCGCCCTGTCGTTGGTTGATTGACTGGCACAGCCTGCGAGCAACAATAAGGCAAACACCACAAACAACTTCTTCATGCAACAATCTCCAGAGGGATACGACGCGAACTTCGTTTGGTTTTGTCCTGCACTTTACCAGCCAGCTGCCCACAGGCGGCATCAATGTCTTCACCACGGGTTTTCCTGGTCGTTACCACATAACCGGCCTGCATCAAGACATCCCGGAAGCGACGAATATTATCGGGTCTGGAAGTCTGATAGCCACTGTTGGGGAATGGATTGAAGGGAATCAGGTTGAATTTGCACGGCACATCCCTGACCGTCTCCAGCAGCTGCCGGGCATGCTCAACCGAGTCATTGACACCATCGAGCATCACGTACTCGAAAGTCACAAAATCGCGAGGCGCCTTCACCAGATAACGCTGGCAGGCTGCCATCAATTCTTTCAAGGGGTATTTTTTGTTGATCGGCACGATCTCATCACGCAAGGCATCGTTCGGCGCATGGAGGGAAACAGCCAACGCGACCGGGCAATCCTCCTTCAGCTTGTCCATGGCCGGCACCAGACCGGATGTGGACAAGGTCACACGACGGCGACTGAGGCCATAGGCCGAATCATCCAGCATGATCTGCATGGCAGTCACGACATTGTCGTAATTGGCCAGTGGTTCGCCCATGCCCATCATGACGACGTTACTGATGATACGCTCGCCGGGCGGCAACATATCGTAGCCATCGGCCTGACGCAGGGAGTGATTGGCCAGCCAGAGCTGACCGATGATTTCCGAAACCTTGAGATTGCGGTTGAACCCCTGGCGGCCGGTCGAACAGAAAGTACACTCGAGCGCACAACCCACTTGGGATGAAACACACAATGTGCCGCGATCATCTTCCGGGATGAAAACGGTTTCCACGCCATTGCCAACGTCAGTGGCTATCAGCCACTTGCGCGTGCCATCGTCAGAAACCTGTTCCATTTGCACCTCGGGCGGCGCGATGCTTGCCTCTGCGGCAAGTTTCTCACGCAGCGATTTGGCGATGTCCGTCATCTGCGC
>PHCD01000140.1 GCA_002842135.1 Betaproteobacteria bacterium HGW-Betaproteobacteria-8
TCACGGAGTTCTGAAAAACTGGGTCAAGTTGCAACACGAGCATGAATGTCTGTTTTTTGTCGCAGACTGGCATGCTTTGACAACGCATTACGACACGCCGGAAGTGATTGAGGAAAGTGTTTGGGAGATGGTCATCGACTGGCTGGCAGCCGGTGTCGATCCCGCTACTGCCACCATTTTTATCCAGTCCCGTGTACCGGAACATGCTGAACTGCATACGCTGCTGTCCATGATTACGCCGCTGAGTTGGCTTGAGCGCGTACCGACCTACAAGGATCAGCAGGAGAAGCTGGCGAGCAAGGACCTTTCGACTTACGGCTTTCTTGGTTATCCCTTGTTGCAGAGCGCCGATATCCTGATTTACAAGGCGACCCAGGTACCGGTCGGCGAAGACCAGATTCCGCACATTGAATTCACGCGCGAGATTGCGCGTCGCTTCAACCATATCTACGGCAAGGAGCCGGGTTTCGAGGAAAAGGCCGAGGCTGCCATCAAGAAACTGGGCAGCAAGCGCGGCACGCTTTATGAGGAAATGCGCAACGCCTATCAGGAGAGTGGCGACGAAGAGGCGCTGGAAGCCGGACGTGCCATGATCGAAGAGCAGCAGGGTTTGTCCATCGGCGACAAGGAACGTTTGCTCGGTTATCTGGAAGGCGGCGGCAAGATCATCCTGATTGAGCCTGAATACAAGCTGACACCTGCATCCAAGATGCCTGGCCTGGATGGACAGAAGATGTCCAAATCCTACAACAACACCATTTCCATGCGCGAATCCCCGGATTCCGTGGCGAAGAAGATCAAGACCATGCCGACCGATCCGGCCCGGATCCGTCGTACCGATCCGGGCGATCCGGCGAAGTGCCCGGTCTGGCAGTTGCACGAGGTCTATTCCGATGATGCACGCAAGGAATGGGTGCAGAGCGGTTGCAAATCGGCAGGTATCGGTTGTATCGAGTGCAAACAGCCGGTGATTGAGGCGGTTTTGGAGGAATTGAAGCCGATTCAGGAACGTGCGGCACATTATGCCGAGGATCCGACCCTGGTGAAGAACGTGGTGGCGGAAGGCTGCGAGCGTGCACGCAAGCTCGCACGCGAGACCATGCGCGAGGTGCGCGAAGCGATGGGGCTGAATTACTCGTGATCGTACCGGCTTCCGGCGCTCGCGTGCATGGCGAAGTCATCGCGGAACTGCCGCATGACCTCTATATTCCGCCCGATGCGCTGGAAGTCTATCTGGAAGCTTTCGAAGGTCCGCTCGACCTGCTGCTGTATCTGATCCGCAAGAACAATCTCGATATCCTCGACATCCCGATGGCGGACTTGACCCGCCAATACATGGGATATGTCGAGAAGATGCGCGAGCACAAGCTGGAACTGGCGGCGGATTATCTGTTGATGTCTGCCGTGCTGATCGAGATCAAGTCGCGCATGTTGCTACCCAAACACGCCGATATTGAACAGGAAGAAGACCCGCGTGCCGAACTGGTTCGCCGCCTGATGGAATATGAAGCCATCAAGCTGGCGGCACAAAGACTGGATGAATGGCCGCAGGTGGGGCATGAGATCATGGTGGCACGTGCCTATTACGAGCAAATCGTCGAGACCCAGCCGCCGGCAGTGTCATTGGATGACCTGATGGCTGCCTGGAAATCGGTGCTGGAACGTGCCGGCCATTTCAAACATCATCGAATCAGCCGTGAAGAGCTGTCGGTGCGTGAGCACATGAGCCAGATCCTGCGCAAACTGAAAGCACACAAGATGCTGGAATTCTCGGCCCTGTTCGATGTGGCGAATGACGGGCTCTCCAAGCTGGTGGTGTGCTTTCTCGCTATTCTGGAGCTGGCACGTGAAGGCCTGCTGCATATCACGCAGCAGGAGGCCTATACGCCGATTTATCTGCAGATCAATCAAGCTGACTGACTTTCATCCATCATGAATGAGCCGAACAACACACAAGAGATGAAACAGGTGCTGGAAGCCGCGCTGCTCACCAGTTCCGAACCATTGTCGCTTGACGATATGCTGAAGCTGTTCGCCGGTCGCATGGAACGCGCCACTTTGCGCATGCTGCTGGATGAGCTGAAGAACGAGTGGCAAGCAGACAAGCTCAAGTCCACCATGGAGCTGGTACAGGTTGCCAGTGGCTGGCGCTTCCAGGCACGTAGCGAATATGTGCCGTTCCTCGCCAGACTGACACCGGAAAGGCCTCAGCGTTATTCGCGTGCGGCCATGGAAACGCTGGCCATCATCGTCTACCGGCAACCGGTGACACGTGGCGATATCGAGCAGATCCGCGGTGTTGCAGTCAATCCCAACATCATGCGCAGCCTGCAGGAGCGCAACTGGATCGATGTGGTAGGCCATCGCGATGTGCCTGGCCGCCCGGCGCTATATGCCACGACCCGGACATTTCTCGATGACCTCAGCCTGCGCTCGCTCTCTGACTTGCCGCCCATGGAAGCCTTCACCCAGCAGGACATGCAATTGCAACTATAAACAACGGTGATTTTGTCGAATACGTTTAAGCGGCTCCCGGTGCTTTATAATGGGCACTTGTTCTTCACAGCATTCATTGCAAAGCATCTTTCATGGCCCGTCCTTTCAAACAACAGCGTGACCCTGGCGCTACCAAAACCAGACCGGTTGCTGTCGACCCCGATGCAGTGCCGCAACGCCTGCATAAACTGCTGGCTCTGGCGGGCTTGGGTTCCCGGCGCGACATGGAAGC
>PHCD01000030.1 GCA_002842135.1 Betaproteobacteria bacterium HGW-Betaproteobacteria-8
GAATCTGTATAACGAGCATAGGCTCGTTTGATGGTTCTAGCCATTTCACACATCCTCCAAAAGTTAGAGTGATGTGTCTACTTTTTTAGGGCAAGTCCATCGCTCCGCTTGATGTGTAGGTTAGCCATGCAGCTTCTCCCCATAGGGTAGCGTTACAGGTATGGAAAATTTGATGTGGCTTACAGCAGATATTTCAGCCGAAGATTGACCTTGAGAGCCAAGCGCAAAAACCCCAGTGACGACCCCGATGCCACCCTTTGTGCCCTTACCCTCGGTTGCCGTAACAGCAACATCGAACTCTACTATTTGTACTAGTTGGCCTTGAATTGAAACAAGCTTCCCATGCTTTTCATGGGTTCCTTGCTGCGTAGATAACTCGGGGTTTATGTATTTTCCGTTAACTCCCAAGTTTTGCTGGGCATCAAGTACACCCTGAACAATGTCTGCTAGAGCTTGGCCTATGAATTCTTTCAGTTCCATTCAATTATCCCTGGGGTATGGCTAACGTTATTAAAAGGAGTCATTTTTGATATTCTTTAAACAACGTTATAAAAGTCAAATATTATCAAACACCTAGTAAATTAGGTGGATTATTTAGTGAATAAAAAAGCACCTCCAAAGGTGCTTTGTTTTGCATCTGATTAGCTATCTTATTTACATCTTAATCAGCATCCCCTGATAAAACTCCACAACACGTTCTGCCTGCGCACGTGAAGTCCATTTTTGCTCTACATACGCCCTGGCTTTTGCACCTAGTGCATTCCGTACTTTTTTATTCTGCAACAGGCTGTTCACGCGCTCTGCAAAGATGAGTTCATCTTCCGGTGCTATCAGCGCGCCCTCGCCTTCGATCAGAATCGATTTGGTTCCCAGTTCGGCAATCGCAACCACTGGCGTGCCTTGTGCCATGGCTTCGATAATCACCAGGCCTTGGGTCTCGGATTTGGATGAAAAGACAAAAACATCGGCCGCTTTGTAACAACCGTTCAGTTCGGTGTTGCGATCCAGATAGCCGATAAAGCGGATGTTGTTCTGCAGATTCAATTCGATTGCCAGCTGATGCAGGCTCTGCTCAGCCGGGCCTTCGCCGGTGACCACCAGCAGCACATCCGGCTGCATCTCGCGCAGTTCAACCGCCATACGCAGGAGGAAGGGAATGTTCTTTTCGAAAGCCACGCGGCCGACATAGAGAATCATCGGTCTTTCCAGGGGAATACCGTATTTCTCGCGGAACGCGGCACCGTCAGCCGCTGCAAAGCTCTGTGCCTGCAGACCGGTAGGGATCACCCCGGCTTTGGCACGCACGCCGTACTGGCGCAAAACATCGAGCATGGGTTGCGAAGGTGCGACGATGGCATCGACCTCGTTGCATTGGCGCTGCGAGACAAAACGTGCGATGCCGCGCGCTGTACGGCGGGGTATCCAGGGCAGGTAATGATGCAGATAATCTTCAAAAAAGGTGTGGTAGGTCTCGACACAGGGCACATCGAGGAGATGCGCCAGCTTCCGGCCCAGATAGTGTGCAGCAAATGGCGTGTGGATATGGATCAGGTCATATTTCTCGCGGCGCAGTTCCATCACGTGGTCTAGCGCCACGCCATATCTCATCAAGCGGTCTTCGGGATCGAAATAGATTTTGCGGGCCGGAATGCGCCTGATCCAGGCTTCATCTGCCGTTGCCACACCGTAATCCGGTGCGACCAGATGCACTACATGACCCAGTTCCTGCAGTTGTCCCGCAAAGGTGCGGATGGAGGTCGAGACGCCGTTTACGCGCGGGAAATATACATCGGAGATAAAAAGAATTTTCAAGCGTTACCTCATCAAGCTAAATGGCAAGTGACTGTCTACTGCATCTAACACCTGCATGGTAACGCCGGATTGTGACAGTGCCGTGAATGTCTTCAATTTGTCACAGAGGCACTGTCAGCATGAACAAGTTAACTGAAAATCACCAGGCCCCACACTGCCGCCAGATTGATCAGGCTTAACAACACAGCCGCGCTGCCTATATCCTTGGCGCGCTTGGCCAGCATATGGTTCTCCAGTGAAATCCTGTCTACCGTTGCCTCGATTGAGGAATTCAGCAGTTCAACGATCATGACCAGAATCACAGCGGCAATCATTATCGCAGTTTCCAGGTTGGTCTTGCCCAGGTAGATAGCAAGCGGAATCAATATGATGGCCATCAGCACTTCCTGACGGAAGGCATCTTCATTCTTGTAGGCGGCCTTGAAACCTTCCAGCGAGTATCCGAATGCGTTAAGCAAGCGACGCAATCCTGTCTTACCTTTATATGGGCTTTCCATGACATTCCTGAGCAATGTGAATTAACAGCGCGCCAGTATAGCAAAGTCGCATATGTGCTGGCGCCTGTCATCAAAAAGTCATGATACTGTCACACGCGCTTAATTACGTGTCGGCAAAGTACGCCGCATGGTAAAAGACCAGGCGCAGACTGCAAGAGTTGGCAAGCGTATCCACAAATGCTGCTGGCTGGTGCCATTTATCCTGTTTTCGGCTGACACCTATGCCTGGGGACTCGTGACCCACCTCTACTTTGCACAATCCCTGCTTTGGGCCATGCCTTTACTGGACCCGCGCTTGCAACAGGCCATCCGGAAATTCCCCGAACTCGTCATGGCTGGGGCATGCCTGCCCGACCTGGCGATAGTCTCAAGCGAATTTCGCCATACCCATCTGTGGGAAAACGCCCACCAGTTGCTGCTGTCTGCGAAAAACGATGAGGAAACCGCAATCGCCATCGGCTATGCCAGCCATCTGTATGTGGATGTCATCGCGCACAACCACTTTGTCCCGGCACACGAAGCCATGTGGATCGAGAACAGCATGCTGACGCATATCGCTTCCGAATGGGCGATGGATGCCCACTTGTCGCCATTAATCCAGCAAACGCCCGGACAACTGCTGAGCAGTCATCACAGCCTGCTTAAAGAATTCATTGCACCCAACTTCCGCTGTTCTCTGGCGCGCACCAGCCGGGCTTTGAACAAACTGGCATTCTGGGACAGCATGCTGCGCCGCTTCAAAATTCCTGCCTGCATCTATCATGGCAGCAGACTGGCCGACCGCCGGGTCAGCAAGCATTTCATCTATTACATCGCCACAACCCAGCGTGCGATGGCCGATATCGGCACCGTACTGGAAGGAAACCGCCCGGCATGGGAAGCCGAACTCAAGCACTTATCGGCACAGGAACTGGTTTTATGGCGACGCCAATGCCTCAGGCATCTTGACCTGCGGCATCCGGCACCGATTGAATATTTTGGCGATACGACAGGAACGGCCAGCAATTGAAATCTACTACTGCAAGCCGCTAACGATAGGCTGAACGGCCCCTGCAGAACAGCTCAGAAGCAGAAAGAGAGCAAGGCGATCAGTGCACCTATCGCAGCACCGGCCAGCACATCGCTCGGGTAGTGCAAGCCAAGCACCACGCGCGACATTGCGACCAGTAGCGTGAAAGGAAAGACCAGCCAGAAAAGCTCCGGATAGTAGGACACGATCACCAGGCTAAAGGCTACCGCGTGCAATGTATGGCCGGATGGAAAGCTGAAGCGGTCCAGCGGACGGCCGGTCAGCCAGATATCCTGATGCACTTCATAAGGACGCGGCCGCAGGGTCTTGCCCTTGAGCCACTTGTAGAGCGACATGCAGACGAGCCCGACCAGCAGCATGTGCATCACCGGCAGCAGGCCAGCCTGGCCCTGCGTCAGGCAGATACCCAGCATAATGCTGTACCAGAATACGCCATCGCCCAGCCGGCTGATCAGGCGGAACAACAGGCGCACCCAGAGATACTGGCTGCTGCGGTTGACGTGTATGCAGAGTGTGCTATCAAAGCGATTGAAGCGGCTAAGATATAAACGCATTTTGTGCGACATGGTAGCCTCCGTTCAGGTAAAGTTCCCGGTAAGGAACTGTTGCAACATATGAATGATGTTTCATGCGTGCAGAATGTCAGTTGCTTGTGACAGATTGATGAAAAAAATCAAGATTCTCAAATCCGGCATTTAGAACCACAGGAAGCCATCATTATCATTTCATGATCACTAAAGTACAGAATTTCGAACCGCTGGAGAAGATACTCGACGTACTGCCAGGCTTCGTCTATCAACTGAAAATGAATCCGCAAGGCGAGTTCACCTGGCTCTATCTCAGCAAGGGGGTTGAGCACATTCTTGGGTTGCCAGTGGAAGAGGCATTACAGGATGCCAACCGGCTGTTGTCTCTGATACATCCGGACGATTACGATCGTGTTCTGAGCGAAAGCATTGCCATTGGTGAGAAAGAGCAGAGCTGGTTCGGCGAGTTCAGAATGCATACTGTGGATGGCAGGGAAATGTATTTTGAAGCGCACGACACTTCGCGCAAACAGGTCAACGGTGACATCGTCTTCACCGGTTTCGCCAACAACGTCAGCGAAAGACGCGAACTTGAACATAGGCTTGATCTGATGGCGCACTACGATGCGCTCACCGGATTGCTGAATCGCAGCAGCTTTTATGAGATTCTGGAAAACACTATCCGTACCTCGCATCGCAGGCAGCAACATTTTGCACTGCTGTTCATCGATCTCGATCACTTCAAGCCGGTAAATGACAACTTCGGCCACAGAGCCGGAGATATACTGCTGCAATTCGTCAGCGGGCGCATCAAGCAAAGCCTGCGAACTTCAGATACCTGCTGTCGTTACGGCGGCGATGAGTTTCTGGTGGTGTTACCGGACGTCGGCGGAATGGAGAACCCGGCCAGAGTAGCGGAAAAGATCATCCAGCAGCTGGAACAGCCTTTTGAAGTGGAAGGCCATATCCTGCATATTTCAGCCAGCATCGGCATCAGCCTTTATCCGGATCACGGCAACAACCCTGACACCCTGATCAGCTTGGCCGACCAGACCATGTACCAGGCAAAACACAGCGGTGGCGGCAATGTCCGCATCCATGAGGATTAGCGACTGGGGGGCTAGCGCTGGGCGGCTAGGCAGCCACCTGCCTGACCACACCAGCTATCTGTTCCGCCAGTTTCCGCACCTGCCCAGCAGACTGACCTTCAACCATCACGCGTATCTTCGGCTCGGTGCCTGATGCCCTGAGCAACACCCGCCCCTTGCCGTCAAGCTCGGACTCAGCCGCTTTCACTGCATCCTGCAAAGCCTGGTTGGCATCAAGATTGATGCGCTGTTTCACGTTCACATTGATCAATACCTGCGGATAAAGGGTCAGTTCAGCACCCAGCTGGGCCAGCGTTTTGCCACTGGCTTTAATCGCATGCAACACCTGCAAGGCGGCGATGATGCCATCGCCGCTGCTATGTTTATCCAGCGCCAGGATATGGCCGGAATTCTCGCCGCCCAACTGCCAGCCATGCTGGTTGAGTTGTTCCAGCACATAGCGGTCACCGACCCTGGCCCGCACAAAAGGGATGTCGGCCTTGAACAATGCATGTTCCAGCGCCAGATTGGTCATCAGGGTACCGACCACGCCTCCGGTCAGCTTGCCCTGCTGTTTTCTATGCATGGCAACAATATGCAGCAATTGATCGCCATCGAGCAGCTTGCCAGTATTGTCGACCATCATCACGCGGTCGCCATCGCCATCAAAGGCGATACCCAGATCGGCCTTATGCTCGACCACCGCCTTGCAGATGGCGGCAGTATGTGTCGAACCGCATTCGAGATTGATATTGAGGCCATCCGGCTGATTGCCGATGACGACAGTCTCTGCGCCAAGCTCATGAAAGACTGCAGGTGCGACATGATAGGTCGCGCCGTGCGCGCAATCGAGCACGATCTTCAGCCCGCGCAGGTCGAGTGAGTTGGGAAATGAGCTTTTGCAGAATTCAATATAGCGCCCGGCAGCATCATCGATGCGCCTGGCCTTGCCCAAGCGGGCAGAAGGCACAACCTGCATGGGTTTATCCAGCTCGGCTTCTATTTCCAACTCAACCGTATCGGGCAACTTGGTACCTTCGGCCGAGAAGAACTTGATGCCATTATCTTCAAAAGGATTGTGCGATGCGGTAATGACAATGCCGATCTCCGCGCGCAGTGCACGGGTCAGATAAGCCACTGCCGGCGTTGGCATCGGACCGGTCAGCATGACATCGACACCTGCCGCGGCCAAACCAGACTCCAGCGCAGCTTCCAGCATGTAACCCGAGATGCGAGTATCCTTGCCGATCAGCACGGTGGGGCGCGTGCCCTTACTCATGTGGCTGTCATGGCTCGCCAGGACACGCCCGGCTGCATAGCCGAGGCGCATGACAAAATCCGGCGTAATCGGAGCCTCACCTACACGGCCGCGCACGCCGTCCGTACCAAAATATTTTCTCGTCATTTTTATATTCAACCCTGATTCTTATAATACTGCTGCAGCCACTTTCAGTGCGTCCGCTGTGGCTTTCACGTCATGCACACGCACAATTCTAGCGCCTTTCATGACCGATATCACGGAAGCTGCGAGACTGGCATGCAAACGCACATAGACATCGCCCCCGGCGATTTGCCCCAACACGGATTTGCGCGACAGGCCAACCAGCAGCGGACGGCCTAGCGCCAGTGTTTTATCAAGCTGCTGCAACAACAGCAGGTTATGTTCTGTCTTCTTGCCGAAACCAAAGCCAGGATCAAGCACCACGCGCTCGCGGGCAATGCCTGCTGCCTCAGCAGCGGCGAGTCTCTGTGCCAGGAAAGCATTGACCTCGCCGACCACATCCCCATATTGCGGATCGACCTGCATGGTTTGAGGTGTGCCCTGCATATGCATCAAACAGACACCTGCCCGGCTGGCGGCCACCACCTCCAGGGCACCCGGCTCCTGCAAGGCGCGCACATCATTAACGATATCGGCACCGGCTGCAATGGCGGCTCGCATGACCTCGGGCTTGTAAGTGTCGATCGACAGCGGCACACCGGCAACCTTGGCCAACTGCTCGATAACGGGAACGACCCTGGCCAGTTCATCCTCCAGGCTTACCGGCGTGGCGCCAGGGCGCGTAGATTCACCGCCAATATCCAGTATGTCTGCACCTTCCGCCACCAGCTGCATGGCGTGCTCTACAGCCTTTTCAGTGGATTCATATTTGCCGCCATCCGAAAACGAATCGGGCGTGACATTGACGATCCCCATCACACGAGGAACGGAAAGATCGAGTTGATAATTACCGCAAAGGAACAGATGAGATGGGTTCATATAACGATTAAGCCACATCGGCCTCGCAGCTGCCAGCATGTCATGCCGGCACTTTGAAACAGATGTGGCTCTATAGTTTTTTCAGGTTGATGTTATGACTTTGCAGTCGGCTGCGGCGCAGGCTCCGCTGTCGGCCCTGTCGAACCGCCACCAGCATCAGCCTTGGGCTTGCTGACAGACTGGCTTGGCTTGGGCGCACGCGGCGGCTTGCCTTCCATGATGTCATTGATCTGCTCGGCATCAATGGTTTCCCACTCCAGCAGGGCTGCAGCCATTGCCTCAACCTTGTCGCGGTTGTCTTCCAGCAATTTGCGCGCGATGTTGTACTGCTCATCCAGGATACGACGAACTTCAGCATCAACCTTTTGCTGGGTCGCTTCGGAAACTGTTCTTGCCGACATGCGGCCAAAGAAGGAATCCTGGTCGTTATCGACGTAGACCATGGTACCCAGGCTGTCAGACATACCGTAGCGCGTCACCATGTCGCGCGCCAGCTTGGTGGCACGTTCGAAGTCATTGGAGGCACCCGTCGACATCTGGTTCATGAATACTTCTTCAGCTATACGTCCGCCAAACAGGATGGATATCTCCTCCAGCATCTTGTCGCGGTAGCTGCTGATACGGTCAAACTCCGGCAATTGCCAGGTCAGGCCCAACGCCCAACCGCGCGGCATGATAGTAACCTTGTGTACCGGGTCTGCCTTGGGCAGCAGCTTGGCCACTACCGCATGACCGGACTCATGGTAAGCCGTATTGCGGCGTTCTTCTTCACGCATGACCATGGAACGACGCTCAGGACCCATGAATATCTTGTCCTTGGCATCCTCGAAATCCTCCATGTCGACCGTACGCTTGTTACGGTTGGCAGCGATCAATGCAGCTTCATTGACCAGGTTGGCCAGATCCGCACCGGAAAAGCCGGGCGTACCGCGCGCCAGGATGTCGGCTTTGACATCGGGGTCGATAGGCACCTTGCGCATGTGCACCATGAGAATCTGTTCACGGCCGCGGATATCCGGCAAGCCAACCATGACCTGACGGTCGAAACGGCCTGGGCGCAGCAAAGCCTTATCCAGCACATCGGCACGGTTGGTTGCAGCAATCACGATGACGCCGGAATTGGCCTCAAAACCATCGAGCTCAACCAGCAACTGGTTCAGGGTCTGTTCACGCTCATCATTGCCGCCACCGGTGCCGCCGCCACGATGGCGACCGACCGCATCGATTTCATCGATAAAGATGATGCATGGCGCACTCTTCTTCGCCTGCTCGAACATGTCACGCACACGGGCCGCACCGACACCAACAAACATTTCCACAAAGTCGGAACCGGAAATAGTGAAGAAGGGGACCTTGGCCTCACCCGCAATGGCTTTCGCCAACAGGGTCTTACCTGTGCCCGGAGGGCCAACCATCAGGACGCCGCGTGGAATACGGGCACCCAGTTTCTGGAATTTGCCAGGATCGCGCAGGAATTCAACCAGCTCAGATACCTGCTCCTTGGATTCGTCGCAGCCAGCAACATCGGCAAACGTGATCTGGTTGGAGCTTTCATCCAACTGGCGCGCACGGCTTTTGCCGAACGAGAACGCACCACCCTTGCCACCACCCTGCATCTGGCGCATGAAGAATATCCAGACGCCGATCAACAGCAACATGGGGAACCATGAAACAAAGATACTCATGAGCAGGGACTGCTCTTCATCTGGCTTGGCCTCGACAACTACATTGTGTTTCAGCAGGTCTGAAACCAGCCATGGATCGGAAGGAGCATAAGTATTGAATTTGCGGCCATCATTGGTTTCGCCGCGCAGCACACGGCCGTCGATCGTTACCTTGGCGATCTGCCCCTGTTTTACCTGGTCGATGAATTGCGAATAGACCACCTGACCTTCAGCAGCGCTCTTGGCGCCGAACTGATTGAAAACAGTCATCAGCACCAGTGCGACGATAAGCCAGATGGCAATGTTCTTAACGATATTGTTCAAAGTCCCGATCCTTAATTTAATGGGAATTTACTACTTTAATTCTAAACCTATTCCTGCGGAAAATCTTGCGCAAAGTTCACCGCCACCGTGCTACTCCGGAAAGGATTTGCGCCTCCCGATGCCGAGCAGATAGACTTCACTGCTACGATCTCTTGAAGCCTTTGGTTTGCGTGTAACAACCTTATCGAAGCCTTGTCGCATGTTTTTGACAATTTCTTCGAATCCGCTGCCGACAAACACTTTGACCAGAAACTGGCCGCCTGGTTTCAACCATTTATAACTGAAATCCAAGGCCAATTCGGTCAGGTACATGGCATTCGCCTGGTCGACATCGCTGATACCGCTTATATTGGGGGCCATATCGGCAATTACAAGGTCCACCTGTGATCCACCCAGGCTGGCCTCCAGTTGCTCCAGCACCGCCTGTTCACGAAAATCGCCCTGAATGAAGTGCACACCGGCAACCGGCTGCATCTCCAGCAAATCCAGGGCAATCACCTTACCCTGCCCTTTCAGGCGCTGCATCGCCACCTGCGACCAACTGCCAGGCGTCGAACCGAGGTCGACGATGGTCATCCCCGGCTTGATCAGGTGATCCTTGTCATCAATCTCTGTCAGCTTATAAGCAGCGCGCGCACGATAACCATCACGCTGGGCACGTTTGACGTATTCGTCGTTAACGTGTTCCTGCATCCAGCCTTTGCTAGTTTTCGATCTTTTCATGATGGCATTTCTATAAATTCATCTTGGGGTGCATTACTGCATTGCGCGGCACTCAGAAGCTCGTTGCATGCTCAACACCATGGCGCCTGCCGGACGCGTCCATTACGGCACCCTGCAGCCAGAACCTGCATTTATAGAAGTGCCATTATCACGAGTGTGGTAGAATGCGAGCCTTTTTGAATCAACGAGATACAAGTCTTGAACTCCAAACAAATCACTTACCTGCGTGGCCTTGGTCATCATCTTAATCCTGTTGTCAGCATTGGCAACAATGGCCTGACCGAACAGGTGCTGAAAGAAATTGAACTTGCGCTTACTGCGCATGAACTGATCAAGATCAAGGTAGCTGGTGACGACCGTGCCTTGCGCGTCAGCATACTGGAAGAAATCTGCGAAAAAACCGGCGCAACTGCGGTTCATCATATCGGCAAACAGTTGGTAATCTACCGCCCGTCCGAGAAATCCAGAATCACCTTGCCTTAAGCACCTGATTACCTGGCTTTAAGTACCAGCGCAATTCCGAGCAAACTCTCAATCAGGTAGGCGATACTGGCAACCCCGTGCCAGGTTCTGAAACGATCAGCAAAAATACTTTGCATCACATCGACAGGCATCGCCTGCGCCTTGAGACTGGCCAGCAGTGACTGAATGCCGAAATGGCCAGCCAGCACTAGCAATAACATCACCAGCACGATCCAGAAAAAACCCTGCCTCAGCGCTGCCGTGCCAAACCTGAGCAGGCGATGGATCATCAGGTAAAAAGCAGCACCGATTCCGACATAGGCCACCAGGGTAAACATCTTGCCGGCCAGCATACCAGCCAGCTGACGATTCTCCAGTGTGTTGAACAGCGTGGGCGCGACCAGGTAACCTACGGCCCACAGCGCGCCAACCCATGCGGTAATGACGATCAGCGCCAGCTTGTCCGGCCATTGATTCATCAGATGTACTGCACGTCGAGGATTTCATACGAGCGCAGGCCGCTCGGTGCCATGACTTCGGCGACTTCACCGGCAGTCTTGCCTATCAGCGCACGTGCAATTGGCGAACTCACGGAAATTTTACCGGACTTGATGTCCGCTTCGTCGTCGCCGACGATCTGGTAAGTACTGCTGCCGCCGTTGTCCAGGTCTTCTACTTCCACCGTAGCGCCAAATACACAACGGCCCTCGGCATTCAGGGTCAGCGGATCAATTACCTGGGCATTCGACAGCTTGGCTTCAATCTCGGCAATACGGCCTTCAATAAAGCTTTGACGCTCTTTTGCAGATTCATACTCGGCGTTTTCCGACAAATCGCCTTGCGCACGAGCTTCCGCAATAGCCTGTATGACCTGAGGACGGTCAACACTGCGCAAGCGCTGCAATTCCGCTTTCAGCAACTCTGCGCCTCGGATCGTGATTGGAATCTGATTCATTTTTTCTTTAACCTCGGTCTTCTTACATAAAACAAAAACCACACCTGGCAACCAGGCGTGGTTCGGATTCAGGGTCTATATTATTACTTAGCGAGTTGCCGATGCAAGCTTTGCAGGGACTCCACTTCCAGCTCCTGCATATGCGCCATGCCCATACATGCAGCCTTGGCACCCGCCAGCGTGGTGTAATAAGTCACCTTGTGTTGCAGGGCACTGCGGCGGATTTCGTAAGAATCTGCTACTGCGCGCTTGTCTTCAGTGACATTGACAATAAAACTGATGTCGCCGTTCTTGATCATGTCAACAATGTGCGGGCGGCCTTCAGCCACCTTGTTGACCGGCGTAACATCCAGTCCGGCAGCTGCCAGCGCAGAAGCTGAGCCTTTAGTAGCCACCAGATGGAAGCCGAGATCGGACAGCGCCTGGGCGATCTCCACTACACGCTCGCGGTCTTCACGACGCACACTGACAAAAGCTTTGCCGCCACTCGGCAACTTGTCGCCAGAACCCAGCTGGGATTTGACGAAAGCTTCGGCAAAGGTGCGGCCGACACCCATCACTTCACCGGTAGACTTCATCTCGGGGCCAAGGATGGTATCCACGCCCGGGAACTTGATGAAGGGGAACACGGCTTCCTTGACAGAATAATACGGCGGCACGATTTCCTTGCGGACGCCCTGATCTTTGAGCCTGGTGCCTATCATGCAGCGCGCGGCTACTTTCGCCAACTGCAGGCCACAGGCCTTGGAAACAAACGGCACCGTGCGGGATGCACGTGGATTGACTTCCAGCACATAGACCGTGTCACCCTGGATCGCAAACTGCACATTCATCAGGCCAACCACACCTAGCGCCTTGGCCATTTTAACGGTCTGGTCGCGCAATTCGTTCTGCAGGGCTTCAGACAGGCTGTAAGGCGGCAATGAGCAGGCTGAATCGCCGGAATGCACACCAGCCTGTTCAACGTGCTCCATGATGCCACCGATGATCACCTCTTCACCGTCACACAAGGCATCGACATCGACTTCCTTGGCATCGTTGAGGAAGCGGTCCAGTAGCACCGGAGACTCATTGGAAACCTTCACGGCTTCCCGCATATAACGTTCGAGCTGCGCCTGTTCCTGCACGATTTCCATCGCACGGCCACCCAGCACATAGGACGGACGCACGACCAGCGGATAGCCGATTTCCTGTGCCAGACGCAAGGCTTCTTCCGGCGTACGCGCAGTACGGTTAGGCGGCTGCTTCAGCCCCAGTTCTTGCAGCATCTGCTGGAAGCGTTCGCGGTCCTCGGCGCGGTCGATGGCATCCGGTGTTGTACCGATAATCGGCACGCCAGCTTTCTCCAGATCGCGCGCCAGCTTCAAGGGAGTCTGTCCACCGTACTGCACAATGACGCCGACTGGTTTTTCAATGGCGACAATTTCCAGCACGTCTTCCAGCGTTACCGGCTCAAAATACAGACGGTCTGATGTATCGTAATCGGTGGAAACCGTCTCCGGGTTACAGTTGACCATGATGGTCTCGTAACCATCTTCACGCATGGCAAAGGCAGCATGCACGCAGCAGTAATCGAATTCGATACCCTGACCGATGCGGTTAGGGCCACCGCCCAATACCATGACCTTCTTGCGGCCGGTCGGCTGCGCTTCACACTCTTCTTCATAGGTCGAGTACATGTAAGCGGTGTTGGTCGCAAATTCAGCGGCACAGGTATCCACCCGCTTGTAAACCGGGCGCACGTTCAATGCCTGACGATAGGCACGTACGGCATGCTGGTCAGTGTTCAACAACCTGGCCAGACGGCGGTCGGAAAAGCCGCGGCGTTTTAACTGAAGCAGCATATCGCGATCGAGGTCGGCCAGGTTGCGGCCAATCAGCGCCTGCTCGCGCTTGATGATGTCCTCGATCTGCACCAGGAACCAGCGATCGATCTTGGTCAGGTCAAACACCTCATCGACGGTCAGACCCTGACGGAAAGCATCGCCCACGTACCAGATACGCTCCGGTCCTGGCTCACCGAGTTCTTTCTGGATACGGTCAAGATCGGTACTGACTTCGTCCAGCCCGTCGACGCCCACTTCAAGGCCACGCAAGGCTTTCTGGAAGGATTCCTTGAAAGTACGGCCGATGGCCATGACTTCGCCAACCGACTTCATCTGTGTTGTCAGCCTGGAGTCCGCCTGCGGGAATTTCTCGAAGGCGAAACGCGGGATCTTGGTGACGACGTAATCGATGGAAGGCTCGAAAGAAGCCGGGGTTGCGCCGCCAGTAATTTCGTTCTTCAACTCATTAAGGGTGTATCCGACCGCCAGCTTGGCTGCCACTTTGGCAATCGGAAAACCGGTCGCCTTGGAAGCCAGGGCCGATGAGCGCGATACGCGCGGGTTCATCTCGATGACGATCATGCGTCCATCGTCCGGATTGATGGCGAACTGCACATTGGAGCCGCCGGTATCCACGCCGATCTCGCGCAGGACTGCCAGCGAGGCGTTACGCATGATCTGATATTCCTTGTCAGTCAGCGTCTGTGCCGGGGCTACGGTAATGGAGTCACCGGTATGCACGCCCATCGGGTCGAGGTTCTCGATGGAGCAGATGATGATGCAGTTGTCCTGACTGTCGCGCACCACCTCCATCTCGTATTCTTTCCAGCCGAGCAGTGATTCCTCGATCAGCAATTCGCTGGTAGGCGAGGCTTCCAGGCCGCGTTCGCAGATGGCGAGGAACTCTTCACGGTTATAGGCAATACCGCCACCGCTGCCGCCCATGGTGAAAGACGGCCGGATGATGGCCGGATAACCGATGGTCGCCTGCACCTGCAGGGCTTCCTCAATACTGTGGGCAACGGCGGAACGCGCAGAGCCGAGGCCGATCTTGGTCATCGCCTGCTTGAATTTCTCGCGGTCTTCCGCCTTGTCGATGGCTTCCTTGCTGGCGCCGATCAGTTCAACCTTGTATTTGTCCAACACGCCATGTTTGGCGAGGTCGAGCGCACAGTTCAAGGCGGTTTGCCCGCCCATGGTCGGCAGCAGTGCATCCGGACGCTCTTTCTCGATGATCTTTTCCACCATCTGCCAAGTGATCGGCTCGATATAGGTGGCATCCGCCATCTCCGGGTCGGTCATGATAGTGGCCGGATTCGAGTTCACCAGAATGACGCGGTAGCCTTCCTCACGCAGCGCCTTGCAAGCCTGTGCGCCTGAATAATCGAACTCGCAGGCCTGACCGATGACAATCGGGCCAGCGCCGATAATCAGAATGCTTTTGATGTCTGTACGTTTTGCCATAATTTTTCGTAACTTAATGCTGATGCTGCTGCATGAGATCGACAAATCGATCGAATAGGTAACTCAGTTCGTGCGGACCAGGGCTGGCTTCTGGGTGACCCTGGAAGCTGAATGCCGGCTTGTCGGTGCGCGCGATACCCTGCAAGCTGCCGTCGAACAGGGAGACATGCGTGGTGCGTACATTGGCAGGCAGTGTTGCAGGATCAACGGCAAAACCGTGATTCTGGCTGGTAATGTAGACACGCTGGTTATCCAGATCCTGCACCGGATGGTTGGCACCGTGATGGCCGAATTTCATTTTCATGGTTTTCGCGCCGCTGGCCAAGCCGAGCAACTGATGTCCAAGACAGATGCCGAATACCGGAATGCCGGTCTCGACCAGCGTGCTGATGGCCTTGATCGCGTAATCGCATGGCTCCGGATCGCCGGGACCATTGGAGAGGAATATGCCATCCGGCTTCAAAGCCAACGCGTCTTCTGCCGTTGCCTGCGCCGGCAGCACGGTCACCTTACAGCCACGCTCAACCAGCATGCGCAGGATGTTGCGTTTGACGCCATAATCGAAGGCCACCACATTGAATTTTGCATTAGCCGGCTTTGAGTAGCCCTGACCCAGCACCCACTCGCCATCTTCAAAAACATAAGGCTTTCCGGTACTGACGACCTTGGCCAGATCCATGCCAGACAGGCCGGGGAACCCCCTGGCCAGTTCCAGCGCCTTGGCCTCGTCAATCTCACCGGCCATGATGCAGCCGGACTGAGCGCCTTTTTCGCGCAGGATGCGGGTCAGCTTGCGTGTGTCGATATCCGAGATACCGACCACATTGTTGACAGCCAGATAATCAGGGAGGCTTTGTTCGGCACGCCAGTTACTGTGTACCAGCGGCAAATCGCGAATGATCAGGCCACTCGCATAGATTTTGCCGGATTCAACATCTTCGCTGTTGACGCCGGTATTACCGATGTGAGGGTAAGTCAGCGTGACGATTTGTTTGGTATAGGAGGGGTCAGTGAGAATTTCCTGGTAACCGGTCATGGAAGTGTTGAACACTACCTCTCCCACGGTATGTCCCGATGCACCAATTGAAATGCCCTTAAACACTGTCCCGTCTGCGAGAACCAAGATTGCAGGCTGCATGGCTGGCAGGGTTTGCGGCAATTCTAACTCCTTGTAATGATTTAACTTCTGACCAAGCTATCGAGCCCGGAAGCGGATGTGCAAAGCGGGAGGAGTGTGCACTCTTCCCGCTTCGAAATTTGTGTGAATTATAGCTTAAAGCAAACGTTGCTTCAACGTGGTTTCATTCTGGATTTCATGAATTCGGGAATTATTTGAGTCCCAATACATCCTGCATATCGAAAAGCCCGTTGCGCTTGTCGCCCAGATACTTGGCAGCACGCAAGGCGCCCAAGGCAAAGGTGGCGCGGCTGCTGGCCTTATGTGTCAACTCCACCCGCTCACCGGTACCCGCAAACAGCACCGTATGATCGCCAACCACATCGCCTCCACGTACCGTGGCAAAGCCTATGGTCTTTGCATCGCGCTCGCCGGTGACACCTTCACGTCCATATACCGCGCAGCTTTGCAAATCGCGCCCCAACGCGCTTGCAGCCGCCTCACCCAGGCGCAAAGCCGTGCCGGATGGCGCATCCACCTTGTGACGATGATGCGCCTCGATAATTTCCACATCATAACCATCCGCCAGCACCTTGGCTGCCGCCTGTACCAGATTGATCAGCAACGTGACGCCCACACTCATGTTTGGCGCAAAAACGACAGCGACTTTCTCTGCCGTTGCTTCAATCCGATGCTTTTGCTCAGGACTGAATCCGGTAGTCCCCATCACCAGCTTGACAGCTGCCATTTCGCAGGCTGCAAGATACTCCATGCTCGCTTCGGGCCGGGTAAAATCAATCAGGACATCTGCACCATTCAATGCTGCTGCAATATCTGCAACAATCCTCACGCCTGTCACGCGCCCAAACGGCTCACCGGCATCATGGCCAATACGCGGGCTGTCCGCACGGTCAATCGCACCGTGCAACTGTAACTCCGCATCCGCAAATATACCTTCCAGCAGCGCCTGCCCCATACGTCCGGAGGCACCAGCAATAACGACTTTCACCATTTACCGTTTCCTAACAACTCTAGTTTCTTGATAACTCAAGCTCACGACATTCACTAAAGGCTTGTCCCGATTTTTTTAGTTACGACAACGCTACGTTTAGCTGCAGCTGAAAATCAAAAGCCAATTTTCTCCAGCATACGCTCGAAATAATCAGGAGCGGCTTCGGAAGGCAAGTCGGCATCCGGCGCCTGTGATGGGTTCGAGACATTGCTTGGATTGCCTGCATCCGTAGGCAGATTAATGCCGTAGTCCAGCATCAACTGCATGGGCTCGCCGCCTGGCTCGTCAATGCCGGTCACCGCAGGCGCTGGAGCAGGTGATGGTTCAGCAGGCATTTCCACAGGTGCAGGTGCAGGTGCAGGTGCAGGTGCAGGTGCAGGTGCAGGTGCAGGTGCAGGTGCAGGTGCAGGTGCAGGTGCAGGTGCAGGTGCAGGTGCAG
>PHCD01000031.1 GCA_002842135.1 Betaproteobacteria bacterium HGW-Betaproteobacteria-8
ACCTGTATGGTCAGCGAGCCCTTGCCGACCACCGGCAGTTCGTACTGACTGATCTGATAGCCCTTGGGCAGGTCAGGATAAAAGTAATTCTTACGTGCAAATACCGAGCGCGGCGCGATCTCGGCATTGACCGCCAGGCCGAACTTGATCGCGCACTTGACCGCTTCCTTGTTCAGCACCGGCAGCACGCCGGGCAGGGCGATACTCACTTCGCATGCCTGAGTGTTTGGCTCAGCGCCGTATGTGGTCGACGCACCGGAGAAAATCTTCGATTTGGTTCTGAGCTGGGTATGCGTTTCCAGCCCGATGACGACTTCCCATTCCATTACACAATTCCTTCTGGCATGCGAGTATGCCAATCTGTCACTTGTTGGTAGGCATGGCCGACATTCAGCATGCGCGCTTCATCAAAATAATTGCCGATCACCTGCAAACCGACCGGCAGCGACTTGCCCTCGACCTCGGCGAATCCGGCAGGAATGCTCATGCCGGGCAGACCTGCCAGATTCACGGCAATCGTGTAGAGGTCTTCCAGATACATGGCCACCGGATCGTCGGTTTTCTCGCCTGCACGGAAAGCGGTGCCGGGCGCCGTCGGGCCCATGATGATGTCGCACTGTTTGAAGGCCTGCTCGAAATCCTGCGCGATCAGGCGGCGGATCTGCTGGGCCTTGAGGTAATAGGCATCGTAATAGCCAGCGCTCAGCACATAGGTGCCAATCAGAATGCGGCGCTTGACCTCGGCACCGAAACCTTCTGCGCGGGTCTTGCAATACATGTCCATCAGGTCGGTATATTCTGCCGCACGGTGGCCGTAGCGCACGCCGTCATAGCGGGAAAGATTACTGGACGCCTCGGCTGGCGCCAGCACGTAATAGACCGGTATCGAAAGTTTGGTGTTGGGCAGGCTGATATCGACAATCTCCGCACCCAGCTTGCGATATTGTTCAATCGCATCCTGTATGACCTTGGCGACGGCAGCATCCAGGCCTTCAGCGAAAAATTCGCGGGGCAGGCCGACTTTCAGGCCGGCCAGCGGCCGATCACTGCTTTCAAACTTTGCCAGATCTCGGGTGTAGTCTTCCTTGTCGCGCTGCAGGCTGGTGGAATCACGTTCGTCGAAACCGGTCATGACGTTCATCATCAGCGCCATATCCTCACAGGACTTGGCCATCGGACCGGCCTGATCCAGCGACGAAGCGAAGGCGATCATGCCGTAACGGGAAACCAGGCCGTAGGTCGGTTTCAACCCGGAAAAACCGCAAAGCGAAGCCGGTTGACGGATGGAGCCGCCGGTATCGGTGCCGGTTGCCGCCGCACACAAACGCGCAGCGACCGCGGCTGCGCTGCCGCCGGAACTGCCGCCGGGCACGCGGCTTCGGTCCCAAGGATTTTTGACGCCGCCGAAATAGGAAGTCTCGTTGGATGAACCCATGGCGAATTCATCCATATTGGTCTTGCCCAGATTGACCGCACCGGCCGCATCAAAACGCTCAATCACGCTGGCATCGTAAGGGCCGATGAAATTCTCCAGCATGCGCGAGCCGCAAGTGGTTTTCCAGCCCTTGGCGACGAAAATATCCTTCTGCGCGATGGGGATGCCGGTCAGTGGCTCGGCCTTGCCCTGCGCAATACGCTGGTCTGCCGCCGCGGCCTGCGCTAAAGATTTTTCAGCATCCACCGTAATATAGGCATTGAGTTCAGGATTGTGTTGCGCGATGCGATCAAGGAACTCTTGCGTCATTTCGACACTGGAAATCTGTTTGCTGGCAAGCATCGCCCCCAGCTGCTTAAGGCTACTGTTGATCATGATTCAGGGACTATTCGATGACTTTAGGGACGAGATACAGACCGTTCTCGGTGGCCGGCGCGATCTTCTGGAATTCTTCACGCTGGTTGGTTTTGGTGACGACATCCTCGCGCAAGCGCTGGGTGACATCCTGCGAATGCGACATTGGCGTAATGCCGGTGGTATCAACTGCCTGCATCTGTTCGATCAGCCCCAGGATACCTGACAGCTTTTGCAAAGTGGTTTCAGCCTCGGCATCGCTGATTTCGATGCGCGCCAGATGTGCGATACGTTTAACGTCAGCGGTGCTTAAAGACATGGATGCACCCCGCCGATTTGTTTCAATCTCAATTCCATTGGTAATTTCATTTGAATCTTAATTTTCAATACGATATCGGGTATTATAGCTCGATTTATTGCGCTTCTTAATCATCACGCTTGTTTATACTTTAGCGCAAAACAAAAGCAAGCAACTGCAGGCACGGGAAACAAAACAATGTTCGGCATTCTAAACAGCTACTTTTCAAATGATCTGGCCATCGACCTTGGCACAGCCAATACCCTGATTTACGTGCGCGGCAAGGGCGTCGTACTGGACGAACCTTCAGTCGTCGCGATTCGCCAGGAAGGCGGGCCGGCCGGCAAAAAAACCATCCTGGCCGTTGGCTTGGAAGCCAAACGCATGCTGGGTCGTGCGCCTTCCAACATCACCGCCATCCGCCCCATGAAAGACGGCGTGATCGCCGACTTTACCGTCACCGAGCAAATGCTCAAGTATTTCATCCGCCGCATACACGAATCCCGCCTGTTCTCGCCTAATCCGCGCATCATCATCTGCGTCCCCGTCGGCTCCACCCAGGTTGAACGCCGTGCAATTCGCGAATCAGCCATAGGTGCCGGTGCCAGACAGGTTTACCTGATCGAGGAGCCGATGGCCGCTGCCATCGGCGCCGACATGCCAGTGGCTGACGCAACCGGGTCCATGGTGGTCGATATTGGCGGCGGCACCACCGAAGTCGGCGTCATCTCGCTGGGTGGTATCGTTTACGCCAAATCCGAACGCGTCGGTGGCGACAAGTTCGATCAGGCCATCATCGACTATATCCGCCGCAACTACGGCATGCAGATCTCCGAACCGACTGCCGAGCTGATCAAGAAGAAAATCGGCTCCGCCTTCCCCGGCTCCGAAGTGCTGGAAATGGAAGTCACCGGCCGCAACCTGGCAGAAGGTTTGCCACGCAAGTTCACGATTTCCAGCAACGAAATTCTCGAAGCACTGACCGAGCCATTGAACGCCATCGTCGGCGCCGTGAAATCCGCGCTGGAACAGACCCCGCCGGAACTCGGCGCGGATATCGCCGAAAAGGGCATGGTACTGACTGGCGGTGGTGCACTGCTACGCGATCTGGACCGCCTGCTGGTGGAAGAGACCGGCCTGCCGGTCATCGTCGCCGAAGACCCGCTCACCTGCGTCGCCCGTGGCTGCGGCCGCGCACTGGAAGAAATGGACAAACTGGGCAATGTATTTGCCAGCGAATAATCACGAATATCACTTTTTAACACAACCACCGGGCCGCTACCGCTTCAGGCGGCCTGTTTTTTTCTGAAGGCAATCAGGCACCATGCCTCGCGCTCTGGAACCTCAACAAGCACCATCGTTTTTTGTTCGTGGCCCGAGTCCTCTCGCGCGGCTGGTGCTCTTTTCCGCCCTTTCTCTGGCACTGATTGCAACAGATTCCCGCCTCCATTACCTGACTGAACTGCGCCAAGGCCTGATTGCCTTGATGCATCCTCTACAGGTCGTCGCAAACGCACCTTTCAATCTGTATCACTCGACTGCGGAATACCTCACCACACACACCACGCTGGTCGAAAACAACCGGCAACTGAGCCAGCAGGCACTGACTGATGGCGCAAAACTGCAGAGACTGAATGAGCTTGAGGTAGAGAATGAGCATTTGCGCAGTCTTCTAGGGGCATCCCAAGTCATTACACAACCGGCCCGCCTGGCAGAAATCCTGCACATGGGCCGTGATCCATTTTCGCAAAAAATGGTCGTCAACCTGGGCTCCAGGCAAAACATTGAGCCAGGACAGGCAGTGATGGATGGCGAGGGTGTCATCGGCCAGGTCACGCGCGTATATCCTTTCTCCAGTGAAGTAACGCTGATAACCAACAAGGAACTCTCGATCCCGGTGCAGATTGAAAGAAACGGTCTGCGCGCCATCGCTTTTGGTGCAGGTGTCGACAATGTGCTGGATTTACCCTATTTACCGGTGAATGTAGATATCCAGGAAGGTGACCGCTTGATTACATCCGGCATAGATGGTGTCTACCCGGTGGGGTTGGCCGTAGCCGAAGTAATCAAAATCGAACGCAACCCGGACTCCACCTTTGCAACCATTACATCTCAGCCATTAGCCGGGGTCAAAAACCATCGACAGGTGCTGCTGATAAGCATACCCAAAATAGAACCGGCACTGGGCACGGTCATCAACAAAGCCGACAGTACGGCTGGCGACAACGACGCCAAGCCGGCTCCCAAAGAAAACTCACCGACCCCTAGCGCAGGCCAGAATGCAAACCGTTAGCCTTAAACATGTATATCTCTCCATGTTGCTGGCGCTCCTCTTGCAGTTGCTGCCATGGGATGGTTTCGGCCTGCAGATCCGCCCTGACTTCCTGCTGCTGGTAACCATTTACTGGCTTTTACGTGCGCCGCATCTTTGCAACATCGGCACCGCATGGGTGGCTGGCCTGCTGATAGACCTGGCCAGCGGCGGACTGTTTGGTCAGCACGCCCTGGCTTATGCCTTGACTGCATTTTTTGCTGTCAGTTACCAGCGCAGGCTGGCTTTGTTCAATATCTGGCAACAATCCGCCTATGTGTTCGCCCTGCTTCTACTGACCCAGACTACCGTCATGGTATTCAAGCTGTTCGGTGGTAGCGAAGTGCCCGGCTGGAATTATTACCTGCCCAGCATCAGCGGCATTCTTCTCTGGCAGATCGTCATCTTCTCGCGCATCGGCATTGAAGCGCCGCCACATAAAAGTTAAGGCTGGGCTGGCGCTGCATGAGATACCGTTCCGAACTGAAAAACTACCGGCAGGAAAGCTATTATTTCCGTATCCGCCTGGCAGTCGCTGCCGTTTTTGTGCTGCTTTGTTTTGGCATCCTGGCCTCACGCATGTTCTATCTACAGATGGCCAGGCATGAGCACTATCACACACTAGCGGAGAGTAACCGCATATCGCTGGTACCCATCGTACCCAACCGCGGCCTGATAATGGACAAGAACGGCGTAGTACTGGCCCATAACTTCTTTGTCTACACGCTGGAAATCACGCCTGCCAGGGTCGAGAACGTTGAAGAGACCATCAACCAGATCAGCGAACTGGTTGAAGTGAGTTCACTGGACCGCAAGCGCTTCAAAAAGATTCTGTCGGAAAGCCAGGAATTTGAAAGCGTACCGCTCAGAACCCACCTGAATGAAGCAGAAGCTGCACGTTTTGCTGTCAATCGCTACAGGTTCCCAGGCGTTGAAATCAAATCGCGACTTTTCCGCCATTACCCACAAGGTGCACTTGGCTCGCATCTGGTCGGCTACATAGGCCGCATCAATGACAGGGACCTGCTCAACCTGAAGGAGTCAGGCGAACTTTCCAATTACAAGGGTTCAGACCACATCGGCAAAAGCGGGCTTGAACAGTTCTACGAAAGCACATTGCACGGCAAAACCGGCTTCAACCAGGTAGAGACTGACTCAGGCGGCCATGCAGTGCGTATATTGTCGAGCAATCCCCCTGTCCCCGGCGACAATCTCATTCTGTCGGTTGATAGCAAATTGCAGAAAATCGGTGAGGATGCCTTCGGCGATCTCCGTGGCGCATTGGTGGCGATCAAACCACAGACAGGCGAAGTGCTCGCTTACGTCAGCATGCCGACATTTGACTCCAATCTTTTTGTAGGCGGCATCGACACGGAAAACTGGAAAGCACTTAATGAGTCGCTGGACAGGCCACTAATCAATCGTCCATTGCGCGGCATTTATCCTCCCGGCTCCACATTCAAGCCTTTCGTCGCGCTGGCAGGGCTGGAAGCAGGCAGACGCGCGCCGCCTTTCAGCATCAACGATCCCGGCTATTTCACACTACCTGGCAACACCCATCGTTATCGCGACTGGAAACCCCAAGGCCACGGGGTGGTGGATATACGCAAAGCCATCACCATCTCCTGCGACACTTTCTTCTATGGCCTGGCGCATGAAATGGGCATTCATGCGATCACAGACTTCGTTCGCCATTTCGGCTTCGGCCAGAGATCCGGCATCGACATCAGCGGTGAACTTGAAGGATTGCTGCCCACCCCGGAATGGAAGAAAAGACGCTGGAACCAGCCCTGGTATCCGGGAGAAACCGTCATTTTAGGCATCGGTCAGGGCTATATGCTGGTCACCCCCATGCAACTGGCTCAGGCGACTTCGATATTTGCCAATAACGGGGTGGCCATGAAGCCGCATCTCGTCAGCGGCATCCAGGATGCCAGTACCGGCACAGTTCGCCCTGTCGGGCTGGTAACGACGGATAGGATTCAACTCAAGCCGGAGAATGTCGAGATTGTCAGGAAAGGCATGGAAGACGTAACCCTGCCCGGCGGTACGGCTGTCGCAGTAGGCGCGGGCGCACCTTATACGGTTGCTGCAAAAACCGGTACGGCGCAGGTCGTAGGCATCAAGCAAGGCGAGAAATATGACGCCAGCAAACTCGACGAGCGTCACCGCGACCATGCCCTCTTCATTGCTTATGCACCGGCTGATAATCCACAGATTGCGCTGGCAATCATTGTTGAGAATGGTGGTCACGGCGGCTCCGTGGCCGGGCCGATTGCCCGCAAGGTGATGGATTATTACTTGCTGGGCAAAGAACCGGAGAAGAGCGAACCGATAGCTCCCATCCCGCTACCGGAAACTGCAATCGCGCCGGCAACAACTGAGGATCATCAACATGATTGATCGTTTATTCAAGCGGCTGTTCAAACATATCGACAGTTTCCTGATGGGCTGTATTCTCCTGACATTACTGCTCGGCCTGTTTGTTTTGTATAGCGCATCAGGCGAAAGCTGGGATCGCATCGGCGCACAGGTCACCAACATTTCCATCGCACTGTTCCTCATGTGGCTGGCGGCCAATATCCCGCCACAACACCTGGAACGCATCGCTTTGCCACTCTATATTCTCGGACTGTTGCTTTTGCTGGGGGTCGCGCTTTTCGGCGAAATCACCAATGGTGCAAGGCGCTGGCTGGACCTGGGCATCGCCAGGATCCAGCCATCCGAGCTGATGAAAATCGCCGTCCCCATGATGCTGGCCTGGTATTTCGCCAAGCGCGAAGAATCATTACAGCTGGCGGACTATGCGATCGCTGCAACCTTTCTAGCGATTCCCGCCGCCTTTATCCTGAAGCAGCCGGATCTCGGTACGACCCTGCTCATCATGGGCTCCGGTATATTCGTCATCTATCTCGCAGGCTTCAGCTGGAAGCTGATTCTGGCCCTTAGTGTTGGCGCCGCCGCGCTGGCGCCCGTCTTCTGGACATTGCTGCATGACTATCAGCGGCGGCGCATCGAAATCCTGTTCGACCCTCAGCAGGACCCGCTCGGCTCCGGTTACCACACCATCCAGGCCAGTATCGCCATAGGTTCGGGTGGGTTGGCCGGCAAGGGTTGGCTCAATGGCACCCAGTCGCAACTGGACTTCATTCCCGAGCGCACCACCGACTTTATTCTGGCGGTTTTTGGCGAGGAATTCGGCTTGCTCGGAAACCTTTTGCTGCTGCTACTGTTCACACTCATCATCGGCCGCGGACTGATTATTGCAGCCCAGGCGCAGAATACCTTCTGCCGCCTGCTGGCCGGCAGTATTACGCTGACCTTCTTCACTTACGCTTTCGTCAATATCGGCATGGTCAGCGGCATACTGCCGGTAGTTGGTGTGCCACTGCCGCTTATCAGCTATGGCGGCACTTCGCTGGTGACACTGTTATTAGGTTTCGGTATTTTAATGAGCATACAAACCCATAAAAAACTGGTGGCGACATAATGAAAATTATCAATATCCTGGCAATTGGTTTTTTAACCCTGTTGATAACTGCCTGCGGTAGTTCAACCGTCAAACCCGATTCACCGAAGGTCGACCGTAGCGGCACGAATCAATCGACACCGAGCGGAAAATCGGCCAAAGGCGGCGGTTATTATCTGGATGATGGTCCGGGTGAAATCTCATTGGCCGAACTGGAGCGCATACCCGACGCCACCCCTCGTGCAGAGCCCGCAAAAGCCTCCAACAGCCGTCCTTATAAGGCGCTGGGGCAGCAATATGTACCAATGAAGGAATTCCGGCCTTACAACCAGCGCGGCGTTGCTTCCTGGTATGGCAAGCGCTATCACGGCAACCAGACTGCCAGTGGTGAACCCTATGATATGTATGCCATGACGGCCGCACATACGATCTTGCCGATCCCCAGCTATGTACGGGTGACCAATCCGGAAAACGGCCGCTCAGTCGTAGTTCGTGTCAACGACCGCGGGCCTTTCCTGCACGACCGCCTGATCGATCTCTCCTATGTTGCCGCCTACAAGCTGGGGATTGTGCAAAAAGGCAGCGGTATGGTTGATATTGAATGGATAGATACTTCCAGCCCGGAAGCCATAGCCAGAAGCGCGCCTCAACCGGCGAGCAGCCCAACGAACGGCAATGCCGGTGTTTATGTACAGGTGGGGGCATTCAAATCGCAAGAGAATGCCGACCGCCTGCGCGAAAACCTGCAAAACCAGAATCTGGCAGTTGCCGAAGACGGAAGAAATGTCCCGATCCAGAGCTGGTATAATGAAAATACTTACCGCGTCAGGCTCGGGCCTTACATGAGTCGTTCTGAGGCAGATCAGGCTGCCAGCAGAATCAACCAGAGCATAGGCACCAATGCCATCGTTGTTTTCCAAAATTAATCCGCTTAAAGATTTGAACATGCCCACATTGAAATCGCTCCTAGTCGCAGCTTCATTGCTCATTACGCCGTTCCTCGCACTTGCCAATGACATTCCGCCGCCACCCAGCATGGCCGTGAAGTCCTATGTGCTGCTGGATATGAACAGCAACAACTTCATTGCCGGCAATGGCGCAGATGCCAGGGTGGAACCAGCATCGCTGACCAAGGTCATGACCGCCTACCTGGTATTCAAGGCCTTGGAAAAAGGCCATCTGAAAGCTGATCAGGTAGTTCCGGTAAGCACCTATGCCTGGAAGGCCGAAGGCTCAAGAATGTTCATTGAGCCTAATCGTCCGGTCACCGTTGAAGAGCTTATCCATGGTGTGATTATCCAGTCCGGCAACGATGCTTCAATCGCCTTGGCAGAGGCCGTGGCCGGTTCCGAAGAAGTGTTTGTCCAGCTCATGAACCAGGAAGCCAAGCGCATCGGCATGAACAGCACCAATTTCATGAATGCCACCGGCCTGCCGGACCCTGACCATTACACAACAGCGCATGACCTTGCCCTGCTGGCTGCCGCGCTGATCCGCGACCATCCCGAGCAATACAAGCGCCTGTATTCGGTCAAGGAATATACCTATAACAACATCACCCAGCCCAACCGCAACCTGCTGTTATGGCGCGACCCGCATGTCGACGGCATCAAGACTGGCCATACCCAAAGCGCCGGCTATTGCCTGATGACTTCGGCCAAACGCGAAGATACCCGCCTCATCTCCGTCGTACTCGGCGCGACTTCCGAGAACGCCCGCGCGACAGAAAGCCAGAAACTGCTGAATTACGGTTTCCAGTTCTATGAATCCCATAAGGTCTACAAAGCAGGCCAGGCCATCAATCAGATCAAGGTATGGAAGGGCAAGGACAATGTGCTGGCATCCACCGTGGCAGAAGACCTGTACATCACCTTGCCCAAGGGCGAGTATGGCCGCGTAAAAGCCACACTGACCAGCCAGCAGCCACTTATCGCGCCAATCAATGCCGGTCAGGAAGTTGGCACTATCGAATTCACCCTGGATGGCAAGGTTATCGACACGCAAAAACTGGTGGCTAGCAAGAGCGTGGCGATCGCCGGCTTCTTCGGCCGCCTGTGGGATACCATCAGACTGTGGTTTGTATAAAACCGAGGTGAGCCCGGCTTGACCGATATCGTCTATCTCAACGGCCAGTTTCTCCCGATGGAAGAAGCCCGGGTGCCGGTCCTGGACCGCGGCTTCATTTTCGGCGATGGTGTCTATGAAGTCATCCCGGTCTATTCCCGCCATCCGTTCAGGCTGCGCGAGCATCTGAACCGCCTGCAGCAAAGCCTGGCAGGTCTGCGGCTGGATAATCCGTACACGCTGGACGAATGGGAAGCATTGATTATCGACCTGGTTGCTCGCAACAGCCTGCATGATCAATCCGTCTACCTGCAGGTCACACGCGGTCCGGCACCTCGCGACCAGGCTTTCCCCCAGAACCCGGTACCCACTGTATTCCTGATGTGCATGGAACTGGTGACGCCACCAGCCGAACAGGTGGAACACGGGGCTGCTGCCATCAGCGCAAACGACATACGCTGGGATCGCTGCGATCTCAAGGTGATCTCCCTGCTGCCGAATGTGCTGTTACGCCAGATGTCGGCAGATGCCGGCGCTGCTGAGACCATCATGTTCCGCGACGGTATTCTGACCGAAGGTTCTGCCAGCAATGTTTTCGCGGTAGAGAATGGCGTCATCCTGACACCGCCCAAGGACAACCGCGTGCTGCCCGGCATCACCTACGATGTGGTACTGGAACTGGCAGCTGCCGAGGGCATCCCGGTAAAGCTGGGCCATTTCGAGGAGACCCGCATTCGTCGTGCCGACGAACTCTGGTGCACCTCTTCCACCAAGGAAATCCTCGCGATTGTCGAGTTGGATGGCCAACCGGTTGGAAATGGCAAACCCGGCCCCATATATCGTCGCATGTACCAACTTTATCAAGCATACAAGAACGAGGTTATGCGCCATGGCTGAACAGGAAACCCTGATCGAATTTCCCTGCGACTTTCCCATCAAGGTCATGGGTGAAACACGCGATGAATTCACGCAAACCATCATCGAAGTCATCCAGATGCATTCTGCGGATTTTGATGCGAGCAAGGTCGAGATGCGCGCCAGCTCTGCCGGCAAGTATCTCAGCCTCACCTGCACCGTCTTTGTCACTTCCAAACCGCAACTGGACGACATCTATCGCGCGCTGACCTCGCATCCTCTAGTCAAAGTCGTACTCTGAAGCATCATGCGCGAGAGGCTGACGATTCGGCGCCTGGGCCGCACCGATTACGAGACCACATGGCGCGCCATGCAGGAATTCACAAGCCATCGTGATGCAGAAACGCCGGATGAGTTATGGCTGACCGAGCATGATGCTGTCTACACGCTAGGCCTCAACCGCAAGGATGTCCGGCTCGCCAGCCGCGATGACATCCCGCTGGTACTGGTCGACCGTGGCGGCAAGATCACCTATCACGGCATCGGTCAGGCGGTGGTTTACCTGCTGATAGACCTCAAGCGCAAGGGCCTGAATGTGCGACAACTGGTAAGCGCCATGGAACAATCCATCATTACGCTGTTGGCTGACCACGGCATTGTTGCAAACGCACGCGCGGATGCCCCCGGTGTTTATGTGGCTGAACGCAAAATCGCTTCACTTGGCCTGAGGCTCAAGCAGCAATGCTGCTACCACGGGCTGGCGCTCAATGTAAAAATGGACCTGTCACCGTTCGATGCCATCGACCCTTGCGGTTACCGCGGCCTGCAGATTACCCAGCTCTCTGACCTTGGTGCAAGGCTGGACATGGAAGAAGCCGGAGCGGCTTTGCTGGAAAAACTGAGCGCCAATTTGGCTTATACTGACATTCAATATCTGGATCACACCCCCGCATGAGCGAAAACATTACCCCTGATACCGGCACTAGCAGAAAAACCGGCAGCAAACAGGCTGGCGTCAAGGAAACCGGCAGCGCCAAAACCGCGCGGATTCCCATCAAGATCGTTCCCCAACCCGCCATGCGTAAACCGGAATGGATACGCATGAAAGTGCCGGACAGCGCCCGCTTTCAGGAAATCAAGCAAGTGCTACGCGACAATAATCTGCACACCGTCTGCGAAGAAGCCTCCTGCCCCAACATCGGCGAATGTTTCAGCGGCGGCACCGCCACCTTCATGATCCTCGGCGACATCTGCACGCGGCGCTGCCCTTTCTGCGATGTTGCCCATGGCAAACCTTTGCCGCCCGATGCCGACGAGCCGGAGAACCTTGCCCGCACTATCGCGAAAATGCGCCTGAAATATGCGGTGATTACCAGCGTCGATCGTGACGACCTGCGTGATGGCGGCGCCCAGCATTTTGTCGACTGCATCAGCTCTGTACGTGCCCAGTCACCGGAAATCAAGATCGAGATCCTCGTGCCGGATTTCCGCGGCCGCATGGACCGCGCCATCGAGATTCTGACCCTGGCCCCCCCTGATATCATGAACCACAATCTGGAAACGGTGCCACGACTTTACAAGGAAGCCAGACCCGGTTCCGATTACCAGAACTCGCTGAACCTGCTCAAGCTATTTGCCGGACAGCACCCGGAAGTACCGACAAAATCCGGCCTGATGCTGGGCATAGGCGAAACCGATGAAGAAATCCTGCAAGTGATGCAGGACCTGCGCGACCACGGCGTGACCATGTTGACCCTGGGTCAGTACCTGCAACCCAGCCCGCATCACCTGCCGGTAAAACGTTTCGTCGAACCTGCGATATTCAAGGAATTTGAAGAGAAGGCGCTGGCCATGGGATTCACCCACGCCGCCTGCGGCCCCATGGTGCGCAGCAGTTATCATGCAGACCAGCAGGCACATTCGGCTGGGGGCTAGGCCACCCGGAGCAATCTAACACCCAGGCTGAAATTCCCACAGTCATCAGGGTGTAGGAAATCAATTGTGGTCAGCTATTCTGGTTTCCATATTTTTGAGTTCTTGCAATGTTCCAGGCATCACTGACAGCTTGTTGCTCATACAAAGCTCCAGCAAGGCATCGGGTGGCATCGGACGGCCGATAAAATAACCTTGCACTTCATCGCAGCCGGTTGCCCTCAGGAAATCCAGCTGGTCCAGGGTCTCCACCCCTTCAGCAGTCACTGGAATACCCAGCGTTTTTGCCATATTGACGATTACTTTTGCCAGTGAGGCATTTTCGGGACTGATGGTGATGCTCTTCATGAAGGACTGGTCGATTTTTATGCGATCAACCGGGAAACGGCTGAGGTAGCTCAAGCTCGAGTAGCCGGTACCGAAGTCATCCAGTGCTACATGTACGCCCAATCCACGGAGCAGGCCCATCACCAGCACCGCATTTTCCATATCGGCCATCAATGCGTTTTCAGTCACTTCCACCTCAAAATCCTGTGGTTCAATGGCATTCTCCTGCAAAGCTGAAAGAATGATTGAAACAAGATTCTTCTGGCGGAATTGGCGTGGGGAAACATTGACAGCAATGCGCAATGTCCTGCCCAGCTTTTCGCGGAAAATGGCCGATTGTTTACAGGCAGTCCTGATCACCCATTCACCTATCGGCACAATGAGTCCCGACTCTTCAGCCAATGGAATAAATTCCATAGGTGAAGCAAACATGCCGGGCATGCGCTGCCAGCGAATCAAGGCTTCAGCACCAACTATCATATTGGTTTCGAGATCGATTTGCGGTTGATAGAAAAGCTCGAAACTTTCCTGCTCTATCGCAATGCGCATCTCATTCTCAAGATTCAGGCGATTGGAAGCTTGCCGCTCCATTTCCGACGTGAAAAACTGGAAATTGTTACGCCCGTGCTTTTTAGCCTGATACATCGACGTATCGGCTTTACGCATCAGCACTGTGAGGTCTTCACCATCCTGCGGAAAAACACAAACGCCAATACTGGCAGAGACGTGGAGCTGGTGTTCACTTGCAACCACTGTTGGCTCCAGGGCTTTCATGACTTTCTTGAAGACTTTCTCAGTGCCAGCGGTGTGGTCTATATTCGGCAGCAAAAATGCAAACTCGTCGCCACCCATGCGCGCAATCGTGTCGCAAGCGCGCACGCTGTTAACCAGCCGGTTACCGACCTCTTGCAGCAATTGATCGCCGATATGATGTCCCAGCGAATCGTTTACATTCTTAAAGTGATCGACATCAAGCAGGGCAATCGCGACGGTTTGTTTATTGCGCCGGGCATTCTCGATTGCTACCTTAACGCGGTCGTTAAAAAGTGTGCGATTAGGTAATCCCGTCAGCGCATCATGCAAGGCAACGTGACGGACATGTTCCTCTGAACGTTTTTGTTCAGTGATATCGTATGCCACGCTGAGGTAGCCATAGACCTGGAATTCGCTATCCCGCAACTCAGTCAATGAAGCGCGTACAGGCAAACGCGTACCGCCTTTACGTATATACGTCCACTCATGCTCATCGTGCATCCCCGCCCTCGCCCTAGCGACAAAGACTTCGAAACCCGGCTCGATTTTGTAGCCAAGTTCGGTACTTAGCTCCATGGCGCGCGCCTTGATTTCTTCGGGGTCATGCAGCATGTCCATGGTGAACTTGCCGACCAGATCGGTTTCCTCATACCACAACATCCGCTGTGCGGCATTGTTCAAGGTGATGATATTGCCTTCCTTGTCTGTTGCGATAATCGAATAGGAAACGCTATCGATAATCGCCGACTGGAAACGCTCAGCTTGAATCAAATCACGCTCGGTGCGCTTCTTGTCTGCGATATCGCGTGCCGTAAGCGCTATACCATCACCCAGTTTGACCAGCTGGCATTCAAGCCACTGCGGTTTCAGCTTGAAAGTATCGTCGTGAAACTCGTATGAGAGCGGATGTCCGGTTTCAACCACTTCGCAATAGCGTTGAAAGGTTTGCTCATTCATCAGCAGGATAAAGTTGCGGTAAAGCTCGGCTCCGATAAATTCATCATGCTCACGGCCTACCAGCTTACAGGCACGCTGGTTAAGAAACGCGCAGCGAAAATCAGCAATTTCCCCAGCGCCATCCCGCACCGCCTCGAGGAGGAAAAACGCATCCAGGTGACTTTCTGAAGCAGCAATGAACCTGGCCTCGGTCTGGTCAAGTTGTGCTTGCTTGTTGATCAGCTGATTTAGAAGCAGCCTGGCCGTCTTGCAGGAAAGCACATAAAACAGCAGGCTGAAAAAAGTGATGGCAGCGGCTGCTTTCAACAAGACCACACTCTCCATATGCGCAGGGATATCCAATAGCCAGAGTACCGGTAGCACTATCCCTGACAGAATCAACGCGCCGGCACCTATCGACAGCCATATCGATTTTTGAAGTCCGGCTAAAAATGCAGCATTCTTTATCAATCCATGTTCTCTCTAAAATAAGTTCTACGTAAATAGCTATCGCCTTCAATAGCGGCTTATCTCATACATCCCAGGAATAGTCGCGGCTCAGATTCCCAATTCCTCTACCCAGGACAATGCTGCAATATGGCAATCATTAACGCTATTCGGGTCCAGTTGCAGTAAATTTGCCAGAGCGATAATGCGTTCATGATCGGCAGCTTCGCAAGCTTCTGCCAGTTGCAGGAACGGCCCGTAAACTCCCTCGCGAGTCAACAGCGCTTCCGTGATGGAATCTGGTAGCTGAACCTTTTCCAGCACTTTGTCCATGGGCATTTCGAGAATGATATCCAGCATGGAAAACACGCCGACAATAAATAAATTGTCGAGACCGTGTTTATCAAAATAACCGCTACCAAGCAGCTCAGTGAGGCGGCCGCGGCTAACTGAAGTTTTCATCAAGGCAGGGGAGGTTGTGTTATTACCAGCAGTCACCATAAGCAAGGTTAACCAGCGGTAAAGTTGTTTTCTGCCCAAAATGGATAGTGCGTGACCAATCGACTGAATCTCGCAGGAAAGGCCGAATCCGACTGAATTGATATAACGCAAAAGCTTGAATGATAAAGCGGAATCGCGCTTGAATCCGGTCTCGATCTCTTTATTATCGGCATCATGGCTGACCATATTGATGATGTCGATCACGCACACATAAGAAGGGTTGATGACTTTTGCGGAGAGCGTTTCCGGCTTGGCAAAATAAAAACCCTGGAAGAACTCAATGCCCATTTTCTGGCAAGCTTCAAACTGCTCTGAAGTTTCAACTTTTTCCGCCACCAGCCTGGCAGGCAAATTTTTGTATAGTGCGTGAGCTTTTAGCAGCTCTTCCTCGTTGAGCGCGAGCATATCGATCTTGATGTAGTCGGCCAAAGCCAGCAATGGCTCCACGTTGTTTGCGAACATTGGGTTGTCCAGTGAAATCTGGTAACCGCGCGCACGTAAATCCTTGCAGCGCTGCAAGACGGCCCCTGTTGCAGGGACTGTTCTCAGTATCTCAAGTACCGTGCGTTTGGGAGGAAGCAATTCAATCAACTCGCCCAGCAACATCTCTTCATTGACGTTGATGAAGGCATATTTATCACCCAGCAGCCACTGCCCGCCCATGTCGCTCAAGGTGTTGACCAACACTCTGGAGCAGGCTTTCAGGTCATCTGAAATAACTGCATTCTGGGCATCGGCACTATGCCGGAATAACAGTTCATAGCCAATAATGGCTTGATCCTTGTCCAGAATGGGTTGACGCCCGATAAAGGCTTCTTCGTGCATTATTCAAGCTTTCTATTAATGAAATGCCGATTACCAACAACCAGCCATTAGCAATTATCCTAGTCAAAATGGCATGCATCCATTTGGCAAAACAGAACAGTTTTTAATGGTTATATCGGCAGGAAACGTTCAAGGTTTAGTTTTTATTTCAGCGCCATCATTCGCATTCTCCGGCGCCGAATACAACACCATGATGGAAACGCGACGGTTCCTTGCGCGCCCTTCTGCCGTATCGTTATTGCCAAAGGGTTGAGCCGAGCCGTAACCTACGGCGCTCAAGCGTTGCTCCGCTATGCCGTTCTGCTCCAGAAGGCGAACGACACTACTGGCACGCACAGCAGAAAGTTCCCAGTTGGAATAGAACAGGTAATTGCGGATAGGGATGTTGTCGGTGTGGCCTTCCACCTGAATGGCATTGGGTTTCCCGGCCAGCATGCCAGCCACCTCAAGCAGCGGCGGCAGGGCACTGACTTCCAGATCGGCAGAGCCCGGTGCGAAGAGCACGCTGCTCTCGATATCAATCCGGATACCGCGGTTGTTTTGCAACACGCGCACACTGCCCTGCTCAATCAGCGGCGATAATGCACGGGATACGTCAAGCGCCATGGCGGTCATGGCCTCGCGCTCGCGGCGCCACTTTTCATTACGCAATTGCACCGCGGCAAACGGCTTGATGAA